>NZ_CP062006.1:3452500-3550773 GCF_017487345.1 Brevundimonas pondensis
TCGGTGGCTGAAGCCGCCGCCCTGCCGCCCGTCGCGGCCGACGCCCCTGTCTCGGTGGCTCATGAGCCTCTGTTCGCTGATCTGGTGGCCCGTTCGGGCTCGTTGAAGGCGATCGTCGACGGCTGGATCGCCTCGGGCGAGGCCGACGCCGAGGGCTTCCTGAGCGGCGCCGCCTTCACCGGCCTCAAAGCTCAGGCGAGCGACCTGGCCGCCCGCGACCTGCAGGGCCATCTGGTGCTTAAGGAGCGCGGCACGGACAATGACCTGAAATGCATCCTGCGCGGCATCTCGGAAGACATGCCGAAAAAGGTCGCCGCCGTCGAAACGGCGCCGAACGCCGCCGAGCGAAAGGTGGCGCTGGAAGAGCTGGCCTATCTGCTGAACGACAACGTCGAGGTCATCACCTCGCCGCCTAAACCGGCCGTCTGAATGACGGACGGTTCAGGCTTCTTTGTTGAGCCTACCGCCCTTCGGGCTGCTTGAGGCCCGGTGGGAGCGCGTTTGACGCGGACGCTCAGCTCGCGACCGTCTCCGCATATTTGATCGCACAGCCGTAGGGTTGGGCGAAGGCGGTCTGGACGGGGCGGCCGGCCTTGGCGTCGGCCAGGGCGGTGCGGACGAAGTTGTTGGCGCCCTCCAGATCCTCGACCTTGTTGGTCGGCCTGTCGTCGATGCCGCCGACGTAGATCAGCCGGCCTTCAGGATCGATGATGCGCATGTCGGGCGTGGTCTTGGCGTCATAGCGCTTACCCGTCTCGCCGGTCGGGTCCAGCAGCAGGTGAGTGAAGGCGGCCCGGTGTTTGGCCTTCCAGGCTTTCGCCTCTTCGCCTTCCACGAAGCCCTGGGTTCCCGGCGCCGAGGAGATGATGGTCAGCCAGATCACGCCATCGGCGGTCGCCTCGCGCTGCAGGGCCTGCATGGCGCCGCTGTAGTGTTTCTTCACGAAGGGGCAGCCCTCGTTGGTCCACTCCAGCACCACGGTCTTGCCCTTGAAGTCGGCCAGCGAGCGCTGCACGCCTTCGGCGTCGACCAGGGTGAAGGCCGGGGCCATGTCGCCCGGACCGGCGACGGCGGTGGTTTCGGTCGCAACGGGGACGGCCTTGTCGGGCGCGGTGGCGGGCTGCTGCTGGCAGGCGGCGAGCAGGAGAAGCGAGGCGGAAGCGACGGTCAGCATACGGATCATCGGATGGTCTCCTTCAGGTCATGGGGCAGGTGAAACTCAGCGGGCAGCGTCTTTCAGGGCCTGGACGACGGCTCCTTCGGTCAGAAGTTGCGGCAGGATGCGCGGCTCGGCCTGGCCGGGGGCATAGATGAGATAGAGCGGCACGCCCGAGCGGCCGTGGCGTTGCAGTTCGGCGGTGATGGCGTCGTCGCGGCGGGTCCAGTCGCCGACCAGATAGACGGCGTTCGCCGCCTGCATCGCCTCGGCCGTGCGGGACGAGGACAGGGCCGCGCCCTCGTTGATCTTGCAGGTGACGCACCAGTCGGCGGTGAAGTTGACCAGGACCGGACGGCCTTCGGCCAGGGCCGCCTGCACGGCTTGCGCCGACCAGGGCTGCGACGCCAGGTGGGCGGAGGAGGCGGAGGGCTCGCTCGAGGCCGGCGCGGCGCGGGCGGCCAGGACGCCCAGGCCCAGCGCGACGACCAGGAACAGGGCGGCGGCGACCACGGCGAGGCGGCCCTTGCCGGGCGCGGTCTGCGACCGACCGTAGAGCCACAGGGTCAGAGCCAGCATCAGGCCGGCCCCGAACAGCAGGGCGAGGGCGTCGGCGGTCTGACGGCCATAGACCCAGGCCAGCCAAAGCGCGGCGCCGTACATGGGGAAGGCCAGCAGGTTCCTGAGCGTCTCCATCCACGGCCCGGGGCGCGGCAGACGCGACAGCAGGCGCGGGCTGAGGCTGATCAGGACATAGGGCAGGGCCAGGCCGAGGCCGAGCATCAGGAAGACCGCCAGGGCCATGGGCCAGGGCATCAGCAGGGCCGCCCCCAGGGCGAAGGCCATGAAGGGGGCGGTGCAGGGCGCGGCGACGACCACGGCCAGAACTCCGGTGAAGAAGGCCCCCGCAGCGCCCGGCAGGCGAGCCAGCGGGCCGTGGCCGGCGCCCTGCAGGCCCGCGCCGACTTGGAAGACGCCCGACAGGTTCAGGGCCACGGCCAGCATCAGTAGGGCCAGGGCGGCGACGACGGCGGGCGACTGCAGCTGGAAGCCCCAGCCCAGGGCCTGACCGCCCGCGCGCAGGGCCAGCAGCGCCCCGGCCAGAACGAGGAAGGTCGCCAGCACGCCCGCCAGGAAGGCCAGACCGTCGCGGCGAGCCTCGGCCGGTTCATGCGCCGAGCGGCTGAGCGCGGCCGCCTTCATCGCCAGGATGGGGAAGACGCAGGGCATGAGGTTGAGGATTAGCCCGCCCAGCAGGGCGAACAGGGCAGCCTGAAGAAAGGCGGCGATGGTCGTGGCGCCGGGCGCAAGCTTCTGCGCCGCCTCGCCGTCGCCGATGGGGCCTTCGCCCGAGGCCCCGGCCAGGGCCGCGCCCTGTTCCGCCGAAATCTCCCAGGCGCCGAGATCGGTGGACAGGACCCCGGCCAGCGGCGGCTTCAGGCCGTTGGCGGTCAGGCCGCGCCCAGGGGCGAGGGTCAGGGTCAGGCCCTGCGGCCCGCGCTGACCGGCCTGGGCGGCGGCGTGGTCGATGATCCCGCCCTCGAAGGGGAAGAAATAGGCCCATTTGGGCGGGGCGTCCGCCAGCGGTCCGCCGACGGCGGTAAGGGTCAGTCGGCCGTCGGCGAAGGCGGCGCGGGCCTCGATCCCGGCGGGACGGGGGGCCGAGGCGACCACGGCCTGAATGGCCTGACCGTGGCGTGGGTCCAGCGGAGCGGCGCCGTCGCGCACCGGCAGGCTGAGGGCCAGGTCGAGGTCCTCGGGCACGCACATCTCGTCGCTGCAGACATAGAAGTGAGCGGTGACGCGCAAGGTCAGGATCTGGCCGGGTTGCACAGAGGCGGGGACCCGAAGCGGCACGGGCAGGAAGACCACATCCGAGTAGCCGTAGTTCATCAGGCTCTGCAGCCGCTGGCGTTCGGGCAGGGGCCACAGGATGTCGCCAGGGACGACGTCGTCCGGCAGGCTCCAGCTGAGCGTCGTCGGGCCGCCGGAATCCCCCTGGTTGCGCCAGTAGGTATGCCAGCCGGGCTTGATCTTCTGGCGCACGGCGACGATCGCCGTCGAGCCGGGCGTGGCCCAGGCGCTCATGGGGACCAGTTCGGCCTCGATCCGTTCCGTGCGTTGCGGCCCGGCGGCGACCGGGGCGGCGCCTGCCTTCAGCGCCTGATCCAGGGCGGAGGGCGTCGCCGAAGCCGAGGCGGCGAAGGTCAGCCAGACGAGAAGGGCGACGAGAAGACGCAAGGGGCGGCACCGGGCGATGGAAAACAGGCGCCGACCTTAAACGCCCAGCCGCCCGACAGCCACCGTCCCGCATCGTCGCAGGCGGGGCGGTGGCTGTCGCAGCCCGGGGGAAGCCCCTCGCGTCAGGAAGGCCTAGCGCCGGGGGGCGGCCTCGATCACCACTTCGGTGCGGCGGCGCAGGGGGTCGTTGACGCCGTTGACCAAGGCGCCCTCGGCGCCGCCAGCGGCGACCTCGAAGGCGGGAGCGGGCAGGCCTGCGGCGGCGAGGGCTTCGGCCACGGAACGGGCGCGGCGTTCCGACAAGGACTGGTTGGCGGCGGCGGTGCCGCTGCGGGCGTCGGCCAGGCCCAGGACCTGAACCTTGGTGACGTCGCAGCCCTGAAGCTGGGTGGCGGTCAGGCTGATGGCCTCGCGCGCGGCGGTGGTCAGGCGGGCCTGATCCTGATCGAAATAGACCTCGAACCGCTTGGCGGCGCAGGCGGCGGGATTGCTGACCAGATCGCTGCGCTTCTTGTAGACGCCGGGCGTCGAACAGCCCGCCAACAGGGCCAGGATCAGGCCGCTCGCGGCGGCGGCAGGGAGGATGGGTTTCATCGGTCAGCCCCTCGACAGAACGCCCAGCCCCGGGCGCGCAAGACTACGAAAGCAGAAAGGGCGGCCCGCCTTCGCGGACCGCCCCTGAAACCTGACCCGAAAAGTCTTCGGGCGCCAGTGTCGTCTTAGTAGCGACGCTGGCCGTTCTCCCAGTAGCACTCGGTCTGACGATTATCGTAGCAGTAGTAATAACGGCCCTGATTGTCGCGATAGCGCTGCTGGTTGTTGCGGTCCTGATTGGAGCCGCGGATAGCGCCGGCGGCGCCGCCGGCGAGGGCGCCGATGGCTGCGCCGGTCGCAGCGTTGCCGCCGCCGACATTGTTGCCGATGATGGCGCCGGCCACCGCGCCGAGGCCGGCGCCGATGGCGCCCTGGCGAACGGTTTCGTTGTTGCCGCCGCCGTAATACGGGTCACTGGCGCAGGCGGTGACCAGAAGGCCGGCGCCGGCGATGGCGATGATCGCCTTGTTCATGGATCTGTCCTTCGTCCGAGGGGGCTCCCCTGAGGCTGACAGAACGCAGGGAAAACGCGGCGGTTCCGGGGCAGGGGCGACAAGCTTCACATTATTTTGTTCGGCGGGGCGGTCGGGCGGAACCGGCGCGGGAAATCGGGCGTTCGCCGCCCATGACCGACGCTTCCGCGCCCGCCGCTTCTCCCGACACGCCTCGTCACGCCCTGCACGCCTCGGTTCGCCGGGTGGCGATCGTGGTCAATCCCCTGTCCGGCGGGGTCGGCCCCCAGGCCGCCGCCGAGGCCGAGGCCATCCTGTCGCTATATGATTGCGAAGCGACGGTGACGACGCTGGAGGGACCTGGAATTCCGGATCAGATCGCCACGGCCCTGGCGGCAAGTCCGGATGTTCTGTTCGTCCTGGCCGGAGACGGCACGGCGCGGTCGGTGGCGGCGCAGGCGGGCATGAAGGGTCCGCTGATCGCGCCCCTGCCCGGCGGCACCATGAACATGCTGCCCAAGGCCCTGTACGGCACGGCGGACTGGAAGGCGGCCCTGCGGCGAGCGCTGGACGAGGGCGAGCCGATGGTGGTGGCCGGCGGCGTGGTCGAGGGCGAGGCCTTCTATTGCGCGGCCATCCTGGGCTCGCCTGCCCTGTGGGCGCCCGCGCGCGAGGCCATGCGCACCGGCAAGCTGAAACTGGCCTGGATGTACGGGCGGCGCGCGTTGAAGCGGGCCTTCACCGGTCGCCTGCGATACAGTCTGGACGGCGGCGACAAGCGCCGGGCCGAGGCTTTGGTGCTGATCAGCCCTCTGATCTCCAAGGCCATGGTGAAGTGCGACGGGCTGGAGGCGGCGGCTATGAACCCGTCCGATGCGGCCCAGGCCTTCCGTCTGGCGGCGCACGCCCTGTTCGACGACTGGCGTCACGATCCCAATGTAACGACCCGGCCCGCGCGCTGGATCGGGGTCGCGGCGCGCTCGAAGATCCCGGCGGTGATCGACGGCGAGCCCATGCTGCTGGGCCGCGAGGCCGCCGTCACCTTCCAGCCGCGCGCCTTCCGGGCCTTGGCGCCGCGTCCGCCGGCCGGCGAGGACAGCCTCTGATGGGGCGGGTGCTCCAGTTCTCGGACGTGCATTTCGGTTGCGAGCATCAGCACGCCGTCGCCGCCGCGCTCGACTACGCCCATGCGACGCCGCACGATCTGGTGCTGATCACCGGCGATATCACCCAGCGCGGCCTGCCCGCAGAGTTCGAGGCTGCGGGTGAATGGATTCGCGCCATGCCTCAGCCGGTCTTCGTCACCGTGGGTAATCACGACGTGCCCTACTGGGATGTGATGGCGCGGCTGTTCTGGCCGTGGCGGGCGTTCGAGCGGGCGACCGGCCACCCGGCCCATGATCACGAGTTCAAGCGTCCCGACCTGATGGTGCGTGGCGTGACCACGGCGCGCGGCTGGCAGGCCCGGCCGAACTGGTCAAAGGGCGTCATCGATCTGGACCAGACGCGCCGGGCGGCGGAGGCCCTTCGCCATGCGCCGATCGGGGCGCTGCGGATTCTGGCCTGTCACCACCCTCTGATCGAGATGATCGGCGCTCCGATGACCGGCGAGGTCAAGCGCGGCGATCAGGCGGCCCTGATCTTCGCCGAGGCGGGCGTCGATCTGATCACCACGGGTCATGTCCATGTGCCGTTTGCTCTGGGCATCGATCTGTCGGACCGCTGTTCCTACGCCATAGGCTGCGGGACGCTGTCGCATCGTGAGCGCGGGGCGCCGCCGAGCTTCAACCGCATCGAATGGGACGCCGCCGAGATCGTAGTGACGGCGGTGGTCTGGACCGGGCGTCGGTTCGAGGATCACCAGACCTGGCGTCTGCCGCGCCGTCAGGACACGCGCCGGGCCGAGACGGCGCCCGATCCGGCCACGCCCGGTGAGATGGAAGCCGCCGCCACCTGACCGCCGGGCATGAAAAAGACCCCGGGGTCGCCGGGGCCTCTTCATTCAAGACTGAACGGGTCGCGTCAGACGCGTGGGCCGCGCCCGCGCATGCCGCCCATGACCAGCGAGACCACGAACAGGATCACGGCGATAATGGCGATGAATTTGGCGATCTCGAATGACATGCCCGAGATTCCGCCGAAGCCGAGGACAGCGGCGACCAAGGCGATGATAAAGAATATGATGGCCCAACGAAGCATGGACAGTCCTCCGAAACATTGTTGACGGAGGTAAAACCATCGACCGTTCTGTGCCGATCGTTCCACCTACCGAGAACAACGCTTCGAAGACTTGACCGTTCCGCCGTTTATCGACGGCGCTGGCGGCTCTTTTCAGTAAAGGCCGCCGCGACCATGGTGGCCAGGGCCGGGTTGCGCAGGAAGATGAAGCCGCCGGCCAGGGCCGCGGCTACGCCCAGCAGGGGGCGGTCCTGGAACAGGTGGACGGCGCGCATGCCCAGGCTTTCGGGCTCCTGATCCTCCTCCTCGTCCTCGCCGTGGGCGCGGCGCACGAAGACCAGGGCGATGATCAGGGCGATCACGGCGAAGAGGCCCGAGGTGATGGCCGCCGCCGCCAGGGGCGGGACGACCAGCGCCAGCAGATAATAGACCGTGGCCCCCAGGGCGACCATGGCCACGAAAGCCGCGCCGCCCGCGATGAAGGTCGCGACGGCGCGGTTGATCAGCCCCCGCCCGAACATCAGCGGCGACGACCGGCGATGAGCAGGCCCAGGACGAAGCCGACGCCGAGGGCGATGGCGGTGGACTGGACGGGACGTTCCTGAACGCGCTCGACGACATAGCGCTGGGCTTCCTCGAAGCGCTCGGCGGCGTCGTCGTAATATTCACGGCCGCGCACGCGGGCGTCGTCGTAGTAGCCGCGGGCCTTCTCGCGCAGTTCCTCGCCCTGCTCGCGCAGGCGGGCTTCGGCTTCGGCGGCCTTGGCCTTCAGGCGCTGCGTTTCCTCGCGCGCGCCGGTCTTCAGATCCTCCTTGAGGGTCTTCAGGTCGTTCTTGATGTCTTCCCGAGCCTTGGTCGTGGCCATGATGCGCGCTCCGCTGGGTTGTAAGCTTGACGATTAAATAGAGAACCCCCGCCCCGAACGCCACACCGACGACCAAGGTTCCTGCAAAGCCGCAGGCCAAGGCCGTCATGCGACCGCCTTCTGGCGTCGTCCGAAGCACCGTCCTAGAACAACGTCATGACCCAATGGCTGTTCCCGCCCGCGCCTGCGCCGTCCCTGCCCATCATCGATGAGGCGCGTCGTTTCCCCGTGCGACGTATTCTCTGCGTCGGCCAGAACTATGCCGCCCACGCCCGCGAAATGGGGGCCGACCCGAACAAGCCCGCGCCCTTCTTCTTTTCAAAGCCCGCCGACGCGCTGGTCGTCGACGGGGCTGATCCGGCCTATCCGTCGGCGACCGAGAACCTGCACCACGAGGTCGAGCTGGTCGCCGCCATCGGCGAGGGCGGAACGATTGCGGGCTGGGCTGTCGGCGTCGATCTGACCCGGCGCGACCTGCAAGCCGAGGCCAAGGCCAAGGGCCGGCCGTGGGAGGCGAGCAAGGCCTTCGACCAGTCGGCCCCCTGCGGCGCCCTGACGCTGGGCCTCCTGCCCGACGCCGGCGCCGCGATCACGCTCAAGGTCAACGGCGAAACGCGCCAGTCGGGGCGTCTGTCGGACATGATCTGGGACCCGGCGGGCATTCTGGCCAAGGCCAATGAGTTGTGGCGCCTGCAGCCCGGCGACCTGATCTTCACCGGCACGCCCGAGGGCGTCGGGTCGGTGGTTCCCGGCGATAGGGTCGAGGCAAGCATTGACGGTCTGGCCCCGCTCAGCTTCACGGTGAAGTCATGATCCTGCACGGCTACTGGCGCTCGGGCACCAGCTATCGCACCCGCATCGCCCTCAACCTGAAGGGCCTGGCCTATGCAACGGCGCCGGTGGATCTGCGCACGGGGGCGCAGAAGTCCGACGCCTATCTGGCGCTGAATCCGCAAGGTCTGGTCCCGGCGCTGGAGACCGGCGACGGTCTGGTCCTGACCCAGAGCCCGGCCATTCTGGAATGGCTGGAGGAGATGCATCCGACCCCGGCCCTGCTGCCGTCGAGCGCCGCCGACCGGGCCTGCGTCCGGGCCATGGCCGCCCTGATCGGCTGCGACATCCATCCGCTGAACAATCTGCGGGTGCTGAAGGCGGTGCGCGACCTGGGCGCCGATCAGGCGGGCGTGGACGCCTGGGCCGGGCGCTGGATCGCGGACGGGTTTGCAGCGTTGGAGGCGATGGTGGTGCGCCACGGCGAGGGCTGGAGCTTTGGCGGCGCCCCGACGCTGGCCGACTGCTACCTGATTCCGCAGATTTATTCGGCGCGCCGTTTTAACGTTGATCTGGCGGCGTTTCCGCGTCTGCTGGAGATTGAGATGCGGGCGGACCTGCACCCGGCCTTCATCGCGGCGCATCCAGACAATCAACCGGACGCGGATTAAGGCTCTTCGTTCACCAACAGCCTTGATTTCGGTCAATCTCCCTTAAGCTTTGGCGCTGAAGATCGGCGTCGTGAGATTCGCTGTTCCGCCTTCTCCGGCCGACCGGCTCGCCATCGCTGTGGTGACTGAGCCCGAACGGTCCCGACCGCTGCCCCCAGGCCAGCGGGAGGACGCCATGCGCCATCTGCTGCAGACAGCGGGCGACGCGGGCGTCGGTCTGGTGGCGACCCGGCCCGAGGGCGACGTCGAGCGCTTGCTGGGCCAGGCCTGGCCCTTCCCTTCGCCCTTCCGCGTCACGGCGCGCACCGTGCCCTTGGCCGATGGCCTGGACCGGGTCGAGGCCCGCGCCCGCCGTTCGCTGGAGCGTATGGGCCTGCCGCGCGGCGACGCCGTCCTGGTGCAGAACGCCTCTGATCTGGCCGGAGCCGAGGGCCGCGCCCTGTGGGCTCGTCTGACGGCGCTCAAGGAGCGTGGGGTCTTCCGCAAGATCGGCTTCGTCGCCACCGTCGAGGACGGCCCGACCCTGATCGCCCGCCGCTTCCAGCCCGACGTGGTGCAGGTCGCCTGCAACATTCTGGACCAGCGCGCCGCGCGCGGCGGGGTCATCGAGGACCTGGCCGGACAGGGCGTCGAGGTGCATCTGGCCTCGGTCTTCGCTCAAGGGCTGCTGTTCGCCAATCGTGACAGCCTGCCGCCGGAACTGGCGGCGCACGGCATGGCCCTGTCGCGCACGCGCCGCCGTCTGGCCGAGGCGCGGGTCGATCCGATGCAGGCGGCCCTGGCCTATGCCCTGAACCTGCCCGGCGTGGCCCAGGTGATCGCCAGCGTGGCTTCGGCGGCCGAGCTGCGCGCCATCGTCGCCGCCTCGCACGCGGCCAAGCCCGACATCGACTGGGACGCCCTGGCCCTCGACGAAGCCCCCGCCGCCGTCACCTCGCGCCTGCGCCTGCACGTCAGCAACGCCGCCTGATCCACAGGCGCGGCGCTTTTCGTCGCCGCCCTGTGCATGACCGCCGCCGATCCTGCTTGAGACGAACGGGCCGATCCGTCACCCTGACGGGCAATGAACGCGCCCCTGTCCCATCCCCCGCAAGCCGATCTGAAGCCCGACGCCGGAACGACGCCGGTCATGGCGCAATTTCTGGCGGCCAAGGCCGATCAGCCGGACGCCATCCTCTTCTTCCGCATGGGCGATTTCTACGAGCTGTTCTTTGACGACGCGGTGAAGGCGGCGGCGGCGCTCGGCATCACCCTGACCAAGCGCGGCAAGCATCAGGGCGAGGACATTCCCATGGCCGGGGTGCCGGTCCATGCCCTGGACGGCTACCTGGCGCGGCTGATCCGCATGGGCTTCAAGGTCGCCATCTGCGAGCAGCTGGAAGCCCCCGCCGAGGCCAAGAAGCGCGGTCACAAGGCGGTGGTGCATCGCGGGGTGGTGCGGGTAGTGACGCCGGGCACCCTGACCGAAGACAGCCTGCTGGACGCGCGCGGGGCCAACCGGCTGGCCGCCGTGGCGATCCGCAAGGGCCGCGCCGCCGTGGCCGTGGTCGAGCTGTCGGCGGGCGCGGTGGACAGCGTGGCCTGCGACCTGAGCGATCTGGGCGCCGCGCTGGCGGCCTTCCGCCCATCGGAAGTTCTGGTGCCCGACCGTCTGTTCTCGGACGAGACGCTGAAGGGGGCGTTGGACGGCTCCGGCGGGGTGGTTCAGGCCATGCCGCAGGCCCTGGCCGAACCGGTCGGCGCCCGCGACCGGGTGCAACGGCTCTACGGCGTTTCGGCCCTGGATGGGTTCGGCGCCTTCGAGGAGGCCGAGGTCTCGGCGCTCGGGCTGATCGCCGCCTATCTGGAGACGACGCAGGCCGGCAAGATCCCGGCTTTGGCCCCGCCGCGCCGCTCGGGCGAGAGCGGCTTTCTGGCCATCGATCCGGCGACGCGTCTCAGCCTTGAGATCGACCGCACCCAGAGGGGCGAGCGTGACGGCTCCCTGCTGCACTGCATCGATCGCAGCGTGACGTCCGGCGGGGCGCGGGCGCTGGCGGAGCGGATTTCGCGGCCCCTGCGCGATCCGGCGGCGATCAACGCCGGGCTGGACGCGGTCGAATGGCTGCTGGAGCGGCGCGACCTGCGACGCGATCTGCGCGACGGGTTGCGCTCGTCGGCTGATGTGGCGCGGGCCACCTCGCGGCTGGCCTTGGGACGCGGCGGGCCGCGTGATCTGGCGGCCATCCGTTCGGGCCTGACGACGGCGCAAGGCTTAGCCGGGCTGTTCGCGGCCTCGACGCGTGATCCGCTGGCGGGACCGCCGAACCGGGTGCTGGCCTGTCTCGACCGGCTGACGCTGGACGGGGAGCTGTCGCATCTGCTGGCCGATCTGGGCGACGGCCTGATCGAGGAGCCGCCGCATCTGGCGCGCGACGGCGGCTTCGTGAACCCCGGCCACCGGCCCGAGCTGGACGCCGCCCGCACCCTGCGCGACGACAGCCGCCGCGTGGTCGCCGACCTTGAGGCCCGCGCCGTGGCCGAGAGCGGCGTGGCCTTCAAGGTCCGCCACAACGCCGTCCTGGGCTACTTCCTCGAGGCCTCGGCCAAGGCGGCGGAGAACCTGCTGCGGGCCGGGCCGGACAGCCCCTTCATCCATCGCCAGACCCTGGCCAATCAGGTCCGCTTCACCACGGTCGAGCTGTCGGAGCTGGACGCCAAGATCAGCCAGGCCGGGCATCGGGCGCTGGCCATGGAAGGCGAGACCTTCGAGAACTGGCGGCGCGAGGTTGCGCGGCTGGCCGGGCCGCTGCAGGGCGTGGCCGAGGCCCTGGCCGAGCTGGACGCCCACGCGGCGCTCGCGGAATGGGCCGAGGAGGTCGGCGCCGTCCGCCCCCTGGTCGACGACAGCCTCTGCTTCGACGTCGAGGCCGGGCGCCACCCGGTGGTCGAGGCGGCGGTGACGGCGCAGGGCGATCCCTACACCCCGAACAACTGCCGACTGGCTGGCGACGGCGCCGGGGCCTCGCGCCTGTCGATCGTGACGGGTCCGAACATGGCCGGTAAGTCGACCTTCCTGCGCCAGAACGCCCTGCTGGTGGTGCTGGCCCAGGCGGGGGCCTTTGTGCCCGCACGCGCCATGCGGCTAGGCGTGGTGGACCGGCTGTTCAGTCGTGTGGGGGCCGGCGACGATCTGGCGCGCGGCCGTTCGACCTTCATGATGGAGATGGTCGAGACCGCCGCCATCCTGACCCAGGCCACGCCGCACAGCTTCGTCGTGTTGGACGAGATCGGGCGCGGCACCGCCACCTACGACGGTCTGGCTATCGCCTGGGCCACGGCCGAGGCCCTGCACGAGACCAACCGCGCCCGCACCCTGTTCGCCACCCATTATCACGAGCTGGCGCGGCTGGAGGAACGGCTGGACCACGTCTGCAACCTGTCGATGAAGGCGCGCGAGTGGAACGGCGACCTGGTCTTCCTGCACGAGGCGGCGCCGGGGGCGGCGGACCGTTCCTATGGCGTGCAGGTGGCCAGGCTGGCCGGGGTGCCGACGGCCGTGGTCGGACGCGCCCGCGAGGTGCTGGAGCGGCTGGAGAATGAGAAGGCGGCGAGCGCCCGTCTGGACGACCTGCCCCTGTTCGCCGCCGTGGCCGAGCCCGCAACGGTTCCCATCAGCTCGGCGCTGGACGACGCCATGGCCGGCATCGACCCCGATGAACTGACCCCGCGCGAGGCGCTGGAGGCGCTGTATCGGCTGAAGGGCCTGTCGCGCTCGTGACCCCTGCGGCGGCTCTGGATCCGCGTCTGGTTCAGGCCGCCGCTGCGCCCGACGCCCGCGCCGCCGTCACCGAGGTTCTGCGCGAAAGCTTTGCTATCGACCGCGCCCGCGTCGCCCGGCGACTGGAGGGCGGGATCGACGGGGCGGAGGCGGCGCGCCTCTACGCCGCCGCCGCCGATACCATGCTGACCAGCCTGTGGCGGGTGGCGACCGAGGTGCTGCATCCCGCGCCGCAGGATCGCCTCAGCCTGCTGGCGGTCGGCGGTTATGGCCGCGGCGTCCTGGCGCCCTTTTCCGATCTCGACCTGCTGTTTCTGCGGCCCGGCCAGGCGGCCAGCGCCCGCGCCACGACGGTGATCGAGTTCGTCCACTACGTCCTGTGGGATCTGGGCCTGAAGGTCGGCTCGGCCTCGCGTTCGGTCGGCGAGACCCTGGATCTGGCCCGCAGCGACATGACGGTGCGGACCACCCTGCTGGAGGCGCGGGTGCTGGTAGGCGACGCCGCGCTGGGCGAGAACCTGCTGCGGCGGTTTCGCGCCGAGGTGGCCAAGGCCGACCCCCGTCCCTTCATCGCCGCCAAGATGGAGGAGCGCGATGTCCGGCTGCAGAAGACCGGGGCCGTGCGCTACCGCGTCGAGCCCAATATCAAGGACGGCAAGGGCGGGCTTCGCGACCTGAACACCCTGTTCTGGATCGCCCGCTCGCTGGCGCCCGACAGCGAGCGGGGGCAGGCGGCGCTGGAGGGCCTGCTGAGCGCGCGGGAATTGCGCAGCTTCCGCGAGGCCATCGGCTTCCTGTGGAGCGTGCGCATCCAGCTGCACCTGGCGGCGGGTCGGGCCGAGGAAAAGCTGACCTTCGACTTCCAGCCCGAGATCGCCCGGCGCATGGGCTGGCGCGGACGCGGCGACGAGCTGGCGGTGGAGCGCTTCATGCGCCGCTATTTCCAGGTGGCGCGCGAGGTCGGCGCCCTGACCCGCGCCGTCTCGGCCCAGTTGGAGGCGCGCCAGCAGAAGAAGGCGCAAGGGCTGGCACGGGGCCTGTCGCGGCTGATCCCGCGTCGGCGGGCCAAGCTGGCCTTCGACGGCCTGGCCAGCGAGGGCGGGCGGCTGACGGTGTCGGAACCCAAGGTCTTCGCCCATGACCCGGTGCGGCTGCTGCTGCTGTTCGTCGAGGCCGACCGGCTGGATCTGGACCTGCACCCCGACGCCTTCGCCGCCGTGATCCGCGCCCTGCCCCTGGTGACGCCGGCGTTGCGGCGCGACCCACGCGCGGCCGAGGCCTTCCTGACGGTGCTGGCGCATGGGCAGCGGCCCTATCGCGTCCTGTCGATCATGAACGAGACGGGCCTGCTGGGGCGGTTCCTGCCCGAATGGGGGCGGATCGTCGGCCAGACCCAGTTCAACATGTACCACGCCTATACGGTGGACGAGCACACCCTGCAGGCCGTGGGGATCATCAACGACATCACGCGGGGCAAGCTGGAGGCCGACCACCCGACCTCGACGGCCATTATCCACCGCATCGCCGACA
Source organism: Brevundimonas pondensis (assembly GCF_017487345.1). NCBI lineage: Bacteria > Pseudomonadati > Pseudomonadota > Alphaproteobacteria > Caulobacterales > Caulobacteraceae > Brevundimonas > Brevundimonas pondensis. Next base: position 3,466,719 of record NZ_CP062006.1, read on the forward strand.
TCGAGGTGCTGATGCTGGCCATGTTGCTGCACGACGTCGGCAAGGGCGGCGACCGGGGCCAGCTGGAGGACGGCGCCATCGCCGCGCGCCGGGCCTGCGAGCGGCTGGGCGTCGACCCGCGCCGCATCGAGCTGGTGGTCTGGCTGGTGCGCCATCACCTGCTGATGAGCGACTATGCGCAAAAGCGCGACGTGTCCGATCCTTCGACGGTGCGGGCGTTTGCCGAGGCCGTGGGCGACCCGGAACGCCTGCGGATGCTGATGGTCCTGACCGTGGCCGACATCCGCGCCGTGGGACCGGGGGTGTGGAACGGCTGGAAAGGCCAGCTGATGCGCGCCCTGTTCGAGGCCACCGAGGCCCTGTTCCGCGGCGACGCCGTGACGCGCGAGGACCCGCTGGTCGATCATCCGGCCCTGGTGGAGCGGGCGCGGCGCGAAGGCGCGGCGGTCGAGGCTCTGCCCGCCGAGGGACCGCTGGAATCCACTGCCCGCGTGGCCGTGGCGGCGCTGGATCGACCCGGTCTGTTCGCCGACCTGGCCGCGACCTTGTCGATGGCCGGGGCTGACGTGGTCGGCGCTCGACTGGCCACGGCCGAGGACGGCACGGCGCTGGACGTGTTCGAGCTGCAGGACGGAGCGGGCGAGGCCTATGGCCGACGCGAGCCGCGTCGGCTGTCCATCTTGGTCAAGGCGCTGGAGCGGGCGGCGCAGAAGGGGGCGCGGGCCTCGGCGGTCGAGATCCCGCGCGTCAGCGCCCGCCGAGCCGTGTTCGAGGTGCGACCGGTGGTGCGCATCGACATGGAGGCCGGGACCAGCGCTGTGGTGGTTGAGGTCTCGGGGGCGGACCGGCCCGGTCTTCTGGCTGATCTGGCGCGGACCATCTCCGCCCACGGCTATTCGACCCGATCGGCCCACGTGGCCAGCTTCGGCGAGCGGGCGGTCGATGGCTTCTACATCACCGACGCTGACGGGGCGAAGCCGACCGACGCGGAGCGGCTGGAGGGTTTGAAGGCCGGGCTGCTGGAGGTTCTGGACCGGGCGCCCCAGGGGCCGGCGGGACGGCGCATCACGCCGGTCCGGGCCAGCGTGCGCGACGTTTCCGATCTGGAAGGCGAGATCAAACGCAAGCCCGTATCCAGCGGGGCAAGGGCGCGCTAAGGCGTTTGTCGGGCGAGCATAGAGACCAGCCGTGAACGACAAGACCGATCCCATCGAACCGGCGGCCCCGGTTCCGGCTGCGAACGCGACGGTGGAGCCTGTGGTTCAGCCGCCGGCCGCCTCGACCACGGTGAAGGGCGGGGGCGTCATGCGCTCCTCGGCCATCTTCAGCGCCATGACCCTGCTTAGCCGCCTGGCCGGGTTTGCGCGCGACGTTGTCATCTCTGCGGCTCTGGGGGCCTCGGCGGGCCCGGCGGCGGACGCCTACAACACCGCCCTGAACTTCCCCAACCTGTTCCGCCGCATCTTCGCCGAAGGGGCCTTCGCCGCCGCCTTCGTGCCGGCCTACGCCAAGACCTTGAAGACCGAGGGCGAGGCCGTGGCCGATCAGGTTGCGACCGACGCCCTGGCCGCCGTCGCCGCCGTGACCGTGGTCCTGACCATCGTGGCCCAGCTGACGATGCCGTGGCTGATGACGGTCATCAACATCGGCTTCCTGGACGATCCGGCGCGGTTCAAGCTGGCGGTGATCCTGACCCAGATCACCATGCCATACCTGCCCTGCATGGCCGTCGCCGCCCTGTTGAACGGGGTGTTGAACGCGCGCGGGCGCTTCATCGTTTCCGGCGCCTATCCCATCTTGCTGAACCTGATCATGCTGGCGGCGGTCATCCCGGTGAAAGGGGACCAGATCCAGTCCGCCTACGCCGCCTCCTGGGCGGTGCTGGTGGCCGGCTTCGCCCAGGCGGGCCTGTGCTGGTGGGCGGCGCGGAAGGCCGGGGCCAACATCCGCCTGACCCTGCCCCGGCTGACCCCGGCGGTGAAGGCCATCGTCATCACCGCCATCCCGGCCGTGATCGGCAACAGCGCGACCCAGATCAACGTCTTCATCTCGCAGAACCTGTCCAGTTTCGTCGCGGGCGGCCGGACCTGGCTGGCGACAGCGGACCGGCTGTACCAGCTGCCGCTCGGCCTGGTCGGGGTGGCCATCGGCATCGCCCTCTTGCCGCGTCTGTCGGCGGCGGTGGCGTCTCAGGACCACGCTCAGCAACAGGCCTCGATGGACGAGGCGGCGGTCCTGTCCATGGCCCTGACCCTGCCGGCGGCGGCGGCCCTGATGGCCATGCCCTATTTCCTGATCGACGCCCTGTTCACGCGCGGAGCCTTCCTGCAGGTCGACGCCGTCAACACGGCCCAGGCCCTGTTCCAGTTCGGCTGGGGCGTGCCGGCCTTCGTCCTGATCCGCATCCTGGCCCCGGCCTTCTTCGCGCGCGGCGACACGCGGCGGCCCATGGCCTTCGCCCTGATCTCGGTGGCGGTGAACGCGGTCCTGGCCATCGCCCTGTTCAACCTCGGCATGGGTATTTCAGGCATCGCGGCGGCGGTCAGCGCCTCGGCCTGGGTCAATGTGCTGTTGCTGGGCGCGACCCTGTGGCGGCGCGGTCATTACCGGCCGAGCCCTGCGGCGGCCTCGCGGCTGACGCGGATACTGCTGGCCAGCATCGGACTGGGTCTGGTCGTCGGCCTCGCCTCCTGGACGCGGCCTGTGTTGCAGGCGCCGGTCGAGGCCCTGTTGGGCGCGCTTGGCGCGGATCACGGCGCCAAGGAGCTGACCCTGCTGGTCGTCGTGGCGGCGGGCGGCCTGACCTATGTGGTTCTGGCCTTCGCCACCCGCGCGGTCACGGTCGCCGAGGTCAAGGGCCTGATCCGCAAGGGGCGGTAAGCTTGCCCTTCGCGTCCCGAGGCGATAAGCGCGAAGGCATGGCTCATTCGGGACACATCTTCGTCGCCCGGCGATGGCGCGGCTGACTGTTCACCGCACGACCCCGCGCGCCTGCGCACGCCGAATCCAGCCTCTTCGAGTTCCGAGAACATTTCCATGACTGACCAGACCCCGGCTCCTGTCGCCCCGGCTTACGCAGGCCCGCGCCGCATCCTGTCCGGCATCCAGGCCTCCGGCGCCCTGCACCTGGGCAACTACCTGGGCGCGCTGAAACGCTTCACCGCGCTGCAGGACACGGGCGCGCCCCTGTTCGTCTTCGTCGCCGACATGCACGCCATCACCGTCTGGCAGGAGCCCGAGAAGCTGGCGGCCCAGACGCGCGAGATCGCGGCGGCCTATCTGGCGGCGGGTCTGGACCCGGCCAAGGCGGTCATCTTCCCGCAGTCGGCGGTGCCGGCCCACGCCGAACTGGCCTGGATCTTCAACTGCGTCGCCCGCCTCGGCTGGCTGGACCGGATGACCCAGTTCAAGGAGAAGTCGGGCAAGCACAAGGAGCGCTCCAGCGTCGGCCTCTACACCTATCCGGTGCTGCAGGCGGCGGACATCCTGCTCTACAAGGCGACCGAGGTGCCGGTCGGCGAGGACCAGAAACAGCATCTGGAGCTGACCCGCGACATCGCCGCCAAGTTCAACAATGACTTCGGCGCGCCGGGCTTCTTCCCCCAGCCGGAACCCCTGATCCAGGGACCGGGCACGCGGGTCATGAGCCTGCGCGACGGTTCGGCCAAGATGTCCAAGTCCGATCCCTCGGACCTGTCGCGCATCAACCTGACCGACGACGCCGACACCATCGCCGCCAAGATCAAGAAGGCCAAGTCGGACATGGATGTCCTGCCGGACACGGTCGAGGGTCTGGATGGACGGCCCGAGGCCAAGAACCTGGTGGCCATCTACGCCGCCCTGTCGGACACGACGCGCGAGGCTGTTCTGGCCGAGTTTGGCGGTCAGGGCTTCGGCGCCTTCAAGCCGAAGCTGGCCGAGCTGGCCGTCACGTCGATGGCCCCGGTCACCGCCGAGATGCGCCGCCTGATGGCCGACCCGGCCGAGATCGACCGCGCCCTGGCCGTCGGCGCCGAACGCGCCCGCGAAGTGGCTCAGCCGGTGGTGGACGAGGTCAAGAAGATCGTCGGCTTCTGGCAGGGCTGACCGGCCGTTTTCGGACGTGACGGCGCCGTGGCGGGTTTCGCCGCGGGGCCTTCGCGCCTAGATCCTCGGTCATGACCCATCCTCTTGATCGCGCTGTCTTCAACGCCCTGACGACGCGCTTGTCCCGGTTCACGACGCCGGATTCGGGGCCTGATCTCGGGTCCGGCGCCGTGCGTCTTGATCCCGAGGTCGGCGTCTTCCTGGCGGCGGCCGATGACACGGCGCAGAGCCGCAAGGCCATGGCCGAACTGGCGCGTCGATACCCCGGCGCGGGACTGGTCGAACTCGAGGACGGACCCATGGCCGAGGTCCTGCCCGAGGGGGCGCCGGTCGCGGCTCAGGTCGCCCTGGTGCAGATGACGGCGACGGCCCTGACCCCGGCGGGACCGGCCGCGCAAATGGACGACGTGATCGAAGAGCTGGGCGAGGCTGACGCCCCGGCCATGCTGGCGCTGGCGACTCTGACCCGGCCCGGCCCCTTCCGTTCGCGCACCCGCGAACTGGGTCCCTTCGTCGGGATCAAGCAGGACGGCGAACTGGTCGCCATGGCGGGACGGCGGCTGCGGGTGGACGGCTTCACCGAGCTGAGCGGGGTCTGCACCCACCCCGATTATCGCGGCAAGGGCTATGCCGCCGCCCTGTCCCGCGTGGTGGTCAGTGAGATTCTGGCGACGGGGGAGGCGGCCTTTTTGCACGCCTTCGCGGATCACGAGACGACCATCGCCTTCTATCGGGGACTTGGATTTCAGACGCGGGCGCGCATGATCTATACATCGTTGGGCGAAGCCTAAAGGAGACGCGGCATGAGCGGTCACGGCGCAGTGGTGGAATGGACGCGGGGCGATCAGGCCTTCGTCGACAAGCGATACAGCCGCGCCCATGTCTGGCGCTTCGACGGCGGGGCGGTGGTGCCCGGTTCCTCGTCGCCTGCGGGCGTGCCGGTCCCGATGTCGGACCCGGCGGGCGTAGACCCTGAGGAGGCCATGATCGCCTCCCTGTCCAGCTGCCACATGCTGTGGTTCCTGGCCTTCGCCGCTAACGCCGGTCTGACGGTCGACCGTTATCGGGACGACGCCTCGGGCGAGCTGGACAAGAATGAAGCGGGCAAGCGCTATCTGGCCCGCGTGGCCCTCAACCCGGTGACGACCTTTAGCGGCCGTCAGCCCGATCAGGCCGAGCTGGACGTCCTGCACCACGCCGCCCACGAGCACTGCGACATGGCTCATTCGGTGCGATCCGAGATCACGGTCACGGCCAGCATTGGCTGACCGTCAAACGTCGGGCGCCACGTCCTTCAGGAAGGCGGTGAAGCGGCGCAGGGCTTCCAGCGTCAGCTCCGGGTGATGGCGCATGGGGCCGTTGCTGGTTGGTTCGTCGAAGGCGTGGGTGCCGTCGGCGACCCAGCTTTCGACTTCTGAGCCGCAGTCGCGGATCATGGCGTTGACCCGCTCGGCGTTCGACACCGTGGTCAGGTGGTCGCGCTTGGCCGTCATGGCCAGGACACGCGGACAGTGCCGCCACGGCTTCATCTTGTTGAAGGCCCAGGAGCCGACATAGGGGTAGGCCAGCCACACCGCCTTGACGCCCGACAGGTCGCAATCGCCGGGGTTGGCCACGCCCATGCGACCCGGTTGCGGGTCCTCGCTCATCATCTCCATGATCGACCAGCCGCCGTGGCTCCATCCGGCGAGGGACAGCATGCTTGGGTCAACGTCGGGGCGGCGCGAAATGCCCTGAATGGCGGCCAGCAGATCGCCCGCCCGCTCATAGCCGCGCAGCACCAGGCCGGTGCAGACCGTGGTCAGGGTGAAAGCCCGGTTCCAGCCGCGTGGGCCATAGGAATCGACGATGAAGGCGCGCCATCCCGCCGCCTTGGCCGCCTCGGCGTAGCGCGGCAGGTGGTCCCGCAGACCGCCGCAGCCATGGAACAGCAGCACCGCCGGACGCGGCCGGTCATCGTCGGGACCGACCACGGTCGTGTGCGGTTCCAGCATGGCCCAGCGGGCGTCGAGCGTATCCATCGGTCCAGCTTAGAGGTTCGCGATTTCGAGGGAAGGGGTCTTGCGGTTTCGATATATCGATTTATCTGTGTGTCAGTTCGATATATCTAAGTGAAAGAAGAGAGAACCATATGAGAGGATCCAAGGGGATCGAAAAATCAGGCTGCGGCTTTGGACGCGGCCGTCATGGCGGCCACGGAACGGGTCATGGCCACGGCTTCGGCCGGGGCGGTCACGGCCGTCACATGCGACCCGAGGGACGCGACGGTGAAGGCCGGATGCGCGGCGAGCGCCACGGGCGACGCGGCGGCGGCGGACGCATGTTCGAGCACGGCGCCCTGCGCTGGGTGCTGCTGTCAATGATCGCCGACAAGCCCAGCCACGGCTATGAGCTGATCAAGGGCATTGAAAGCCGCATGGGCGGGACCTACGCCCCCAGCCCCGGCGTCATCTATCCCAGCCTGGCCCTGCTGGAAGACATGGGCGCGGTCAGCGTCGCCGCCGAGGGCGGCAAGAAGCGCTATGCGATCACCGACGAGGGCCGTCGCCTGCTGGACGAAAATGCCGGGGCCCTGGCCCACATCGAGATGAAGATGAAGGCCTTGCGGGGACGGCCCGACCGGCCTGCCCGCATTGCTCAGGCCATAGAGGCTCTGCGGAACGCCACCCATCTGCGCCTGACCCAGGAGCCGCCGCTGACCGAGGCTGAAGTCGAGGCCATCACCGACCTGCTGGAGGCCGCCGCCGAAAAGGTGCGTCAGGCATGACCGAGACGCATCTGCGCCAGCCGCGCCGGGTGCGGCACGAACTGAAGTTCCGCCGCGCCCGCGTCGAGACCGTCGAACAACTGACGCCGGTGCTGAAGCGCATCGTCCTGACCGGCGAGGAACTGGAGGGCTTCTTCAGCCCCGGCTTCGACGACCATGTGAAGATATTTCCGACCCCGCGCGGTCAGCCGGTGGTCCTGCCGACCGCAGGGCCGGACGGACCGGTGTTTCCAGAGCCCAAGCCCGTGGCGCGCGACTACACCCCACGCGCCTTCGACGCTGCCAACCGGCGGCTGACCATCGACTTCGCGGTCGGTCACGGGGGGCCGGCCACGGCCTGGGCCCAGGACGTCCGGGTCGGAGACGAACTGGGACTGGGCGGCCCGCGCGGCTCCTTCCTGATCCCCACCAGTTTTTCGCAGCACCTGCTGGTCGGCGACGAGGCGGCCATTCCCGCCATCGCCCGGCGACTGGAGGAACTGCCCGCCGGGGCGCGGGTGATCGCCTGCATCGAGGTCAATGACGCGGCGGGCGAACTGACCCTGTCCAGCGGCGCCGAGGTTGAGATCGTCTGGGTCCACCGCAAGGGCGGGCCGCGCGGCCGGGACGAGGCCCTGACGGCGGCGGCGGTCGCGGCGGCGAAACGGATCGATCCGGCCGACGCCTATGTCTGGGTGGCCTGCGAATCCGCGGTCGCGCGGTCGATGCGGTCGGCCCTGCTGGCGGCCCGGCCGTTCAATCCGAAATGGATGAAGGTCGCCGGTTATTGGCGCCTGGGTCGCGCCGGCTCGCACGAGGTGATCGAGGACTGAGCCAGTCCGCGCGAAGATCAAAGAAAAGGGCGCTGCCACGACCGGCAACGCCCTTTTCTTTGCGCTCAAGCAGCGGGCGACCGCGTCGCCCGCGATAGCGCTCTTCAGGCCTAGTGCCTGAAGACCCGAACACCTGTGAAGGCCATGGCGATGCCGCGTTCGTCAGCGGCGGCGATGACTTCGTCATCGCGGATCGAGCCGCCCGGCTGGATCACAGCCGTGGCCCCGGCGGCGACGGCTTCCAGCAGGCCGTCGGCGAAGGGGAAGAAGGCTTCGGACGCACAGGCCGAACCCTCGGCCAGCGAGTGGGCCAGACCCTTGGCCTCGCCGGCTTCCTTGGCGCGGATGGCGGCGATGCGGGCGCTGTCGCGACGGTTCATCTGACCGGCGCCGATGCCCGCCGTCTGGCCGTCCTTGGCGTAGACGATGGCGTTGGACTTGACGTGCTTGGCCACGGTGAAGGCGAACAGCATGTCCTGGATCTCGGTCGGCGTCGGCTGGCGACGCGTGACGATCTTCAGGTCTTCGGGCTTGATCAGGCTGCGGTCGCGCGACTGGACCAGGAAGCCGCCCGCCACCGAACGGAACACCTCGCCAGCGCCGTGCGGGTCGGGCAGGCCGTCGGTGATCAGCAGGCGCAGGTTCTTCTTGGCGGCGAAGACGGCCTTGGCCTCTTCGTTGGCGCCGGGGGCGATGACGACCTCGGTGAAGATGCCGGTGATGGCGCGCGCGTCTTCACCGTTCAGCGGGCGGTTGACGGCGATGACGCCGCCAAAGGCCGACACGGCGTCGCATTCCAGCGCGCGGGCGTAGGCTTCCGACAGATCCTTGCCGACGGCCACGCCGCAGGGGTTGGCGTGCTTGACGATGACGCAGGCCGGGGCCTCGAACTCGGCCACCAGCTCATAGGCGGCGTCGGCGTCGGCGATGTTGTTGTAGCCCAGCTCCTTGCCTTGGATCTGGGTGGCGTAGGCCACGCCCGGACGCTTCTCGCCGGTGCGATAGAAGGCGCCGGTCTGGTGCGGGTTCTCGCCATAGCGCAGCGTTTGCGCCAGCGAACCGGCGATCGACTTGCGGGCCGGTGCGGCGTCGTTCAGCTGACCGGCGAACCAGCCCGAGACGGCGGCGTCATAGGCGGCGGTGCGGGCGAAGGCGCGGGCGGCCAGTTGCTTGCGCAGGTTGAGCGAGGTCGAACCATCGGCCTTCAGGGCCGCGACGATCAGGCCGATGCTTTCGGCGTCCACAGCGACGGCGACGTGGCCGTGGTTCTTCGAGCCCGAGCGGATCATGGCCGGGCCGCCGATGTCGATGTTCTCGATGGCCGCTTCAAAACCGCCGCCGTCCTCGACCGTCTTCTCGAACGGATAGAGGTCGATCCAGACGATATCGATGGCGCCGATGTTGTGCTCGGTCATGGCGGCGGCATGGGCCGGGGCGTTGCGCACGCCCAGCAGGCCGCCGTGCACCACGGGGTGCAGGGTCTTGACCCGGCCGTCCATCATTTCCGGGAAGCCGGTCAGATCGGCCACGTCCTTGACCGGAAGGCCGAAGCCCGCGATCGCCGCCTTGGTGCCGCCGGTCGAGACCAGCTCGACGCCGAGACCGGCGAGCGTGCGCGCGGCGTCTTCCAGCCCCGCCTTGTCCGACAATGAAATCAGGGCGCGGACAGGTTTGATCGCGTCCGGGGCGGGCGGAAAGTCGGGAGCGGCGGGCATGGGCGGCGTCCGTTAACAGCTGGGGCGGGGAGATGGCGCGGCCTCTAGCACCATCGGGACGCGGCGTCAGCCCTACCGCCTATTTCCTGGCTGCCTAGTGCGGATCGCCCGCTGCGCCGGCGGGGCTCAGCTTCCAGCGGATCTTGGTGTCGGCGTCGGTGCGGGCGGAGCCGCGGACGACGATCTGCAGGGAGCGTCGGGTCAGGCCTTCATCGACGTGGACGGCGGGCTCGATGGCCACGTCGGGGCCGTCGCTGCGGAACCACCAGCCGCGCCCCGAATGGCCGCGCAGCAGGATGGAGCGGCGGTCGCGGGCCAGCGAGGCCTGGACGCCGGGTTCTAGCTGGAAGCGTAGGGCGTAGGGGGCGGCGATGGCGCGGGTCACGTCGGGGCGGCCTTCGGGCGGATGCAGGCGCTCCTCGGCGCGCAGTTCGTCGAGGCGCTGATCCAGATAGAGGCGGCGCTGATGCATCAGGCCATAGCCCGGCATCCAGCCGTCGTGCTCGACCTCGAGCCAGACGGCGCCGTCGCCTTCGCGGTGGTCGCGGCTGACATGCAGGGCCGGGCCGATCAGGCGCGGACCCAGAAGGTCGGCCTTCCAGCCGGACAGGGGCTCGCCCAGCGGCTGTTCGCCCAGCGTCAGCGTCGAGGCGCCCGGCGTCAGGCGCAGGGCCTGACGGTCCAGGGCGCGCGGGGTCCATCCGGCCGAGGTGAACAGGCGGTCGCGGCCGCAGACGACTTCCAGCGCGGCCGGTTGACCGCAGGCGGCGGCCGACCAGGCGCCGCGCGCCGGGGCCTCGACATCGACCATGACGGTCAGCAGGGGGCTGGAGATGCGCACCAGTCCGCCGACGGCGCCGCTGGCGGGCGGGGCGGGCGTGTCGTCATGGGCGCGAGCGGCGGCGACGCGCTCGGGCGTCGAGGGGCCGCCGCCCTGGAAGGCTGCCAGACGGCCGTCGGGCAGGGCGAGGACGCGAAGACTGGTGGTCAGGCGCGAGATGGCGGCGGCCACTGGCTCGGGCGTCGGCTCGGACAGCTGGGCCAGGGCGTCGTCCAGCGTCAGCAGATCGAGCAGCAGCTCCAGACCCATTTCCGGGGCGCGGGCGGCGTGATGGCCATCGGCGGCGACGGTGGTTTCCAGTGCAGCCATCAGGCGTTTCAGGGCCGTGCGGCGGACGCCGGCCCCGGCCTTGCCGGCCAGGGCGCAGCCGGCCACGGCGGCGGCGGTCAGACGCTCGGCCCGGCCCATCAGGCCGCCGGGCGGGCGCAGCAGTTGGCGGGCTTGCCTCGCCAGAATGTCGGTCAGGCGCAGACGCTCGAGCTCGGTCGCGACGCCCGCCAGACGCCGCCCGGCGCAGGCCAGATGATAGGTGCGGCGCGCCAGGATGTCGGGGTCCCACGAGAAGGGCGACCAGCGGTTGAAGATGTCGTCCCAGGCCAGGGTCAGGGCCAGGGCCTCACGCAGGCCGCGATCGCCATGGGCCATCATCTCGGGCATCCAGGCGAAGGCGTGCAGTTCGACGGCGAAGGCGCGGCTGGGGGTGGGGCGGTTCCACAGGTCGGCGGGACCCTCGGCGTCGAGGCTGAGCCCGGCCAGGGTGAAGCGGCCCGACAGCAGTGGACGCGGGGCCTCTTCGCGCAGGGGGCGGAAGTCGCGCGGGCTGACGGCGAAACCCTCGGCGCGGACGCCCTTCAGCGTCACGGTATAGCCGGGCAGACCGTAGAGCTCGATCCACAGCTGGCGCGCGGCCAGCTGTCCGGCGACGGCGGCCCACAGCGCCGGGTCCGCCTTGGGCCCGCCGGCGGCGCGCACCGGGGTGCGGACCGGCGCGCCCTTGAGGCCGGGGATATGGCCCTCGGTCAGGCCGCCTTCCGTTTCGCGCGGGGCGAAGGGGCCGAGGGGGCTCACGCGGCGGCGGCTTTCAGGGCCTGGATGTTCTTGGCGTAGGCGTCCGGCCCGCCCTTGAAGACGAAGGAGCCGGCGACCAGGGCGTCGGCCCCGGCGGACAGGCAGGCCCCGGCGTTGTCGGCGATGACGCCGCCGTCGACCTGCAGGTGGGCCTTGGACCCGGCGCGGTCGAGGATGGCGCGGGCGCGCTCGATCTTGTTCAGCGACGAGGGGATGAATTTCTGACCGCCGAAGCCGGGGTTGACCGACATGATCAGCACCAGATCGACCAGGTCGACGACCTCTTCGAGGATCGACAGCGGCGTGGCCGGATTGAAGACCAGGCCGGCCTTGGCGCCCAGCTGGCGGATGCGGCCGAGCGTCCGGTGGACGTGCGGGCCGCTTTCCGGGTGGATGCTGAGCAGGTCGGCGCCCGCCTCGCGATAGGCCTCCAGCCAGTTGTCGACCGGGGCGCACATCAGGTGGACGTCGAAGGGCAGGGTCGTGTGGGGACGCAGGGCCTTCACCACGTCCGGGCCGATGGTCAGGTTGGGCACGAAGTGGCCGTCCATGACATCGACGTGGATCCAGTCAGCGCCGGCGGCTTCGAGGGCGCGAACCTCTTCGCCCAGCTTGGCGAAGTCGCTGGCGAGGATGGAGGGGCAGATCAGCGGGGCGCTTGCGGCGGCGGTCTGGGTCATGGTTCTGCGACTTACGGCCATGCGGCGCGGGGGGCAAGCCGGGCTGCTGACGCAGGGGCGCGACCAGGCTCCGCGACAGGTGGTCATTGGCGCTTCGCGAACGGTCGGCGGTGGTCGTTGGCGAAGGCGTGGCGGTCACGGACGCAAGGCCGCTGGCGAGGTTCGGCGGCGCGTCGGAGGAAGGGGGCGACCTCTTCACCACACCCTCAAGGACACCCGCCATGATCCGCTCTCTCGCTCTCGTCGCCGCTCTGGCCTTCGCCGCTCCCGCCCTGGCGCAGAACGCCGACAACCGCCTGACCCTGACCTTCGAGACGGGCGCCGAGACCGGGGCGGTCCTGGTCGCTCTCTACGACAGCGAGGCCGCCTATGAAGGCGGGGCGCCGGCGCGGGTGGCCCAGGTCAATGTGGCGGCGGGCCAGCGTGAGGCGGTCTTCGACCTGCCCGCCGGGACCTATGGCATGAAGGCCGTTCACGACATCAACGGCAACGGCAAGATGGACGTCAATCCGTTCGGCATGCCGACCGAGCCCTACGCCTTCTCCAACAATGCGGTGGGCAACATGGGGCCGGCGAAGTGGGACCGCGCCCGCTTCGAGGTGTCGGCCGCGACGGCCCAGACCATCCGCATCCGCTAAGCCCAGACCCAACTTCAGAGTTCGACGAGACCACCATGACCCCGACCCGCCGCACCCTGTTCATGGGCGCCGCCGCGCTCGCTGCCGCCCGCGTTCTGACCCCGGACCGCGTCTGGGCCGCGCAAGCCATGGCGGCGACCGCCGACTGGTCGCTGGCCACCGCCGACGTCGAGGGCGACGTGGCGCCGCGCGCCCTGCGCCTGGTTCATGGCCGGGCGCCCGGGGGGCTGTCGGGCAGCCTTTATCGCAACGGTCCGGCCAAGTTCCGTCGGCCCGGCGGCTCGTCCCAGCACTGGTTCGACGGCGACGGTCTGATCCGCCGCTGGCGGGTGCAGGATGGTCAGGCGACGCTGGCCGCCCGCTTCGCCGACACCCCCAAGCGGCGACAGGAGGCCGAGGTCGGCGCCATGCTGATGCCGGGCTTCGGCACGGTCGCCGACCCGCGCGCTCGCATCGGCTCGGCTGACGACGCCAGCCCGGCCAACACCTCGGTCCACAAGGTCGGCGGCAAGCTGTGGGCGCTATGGGAGGCGGGCTCGCCACTGGCCATGGACCCGGAGACGCTTGAGACCGAGGATTTCGTCGCGCTTCGCCCCGACTTGAAGAACATGCCCTTCCTGGCCCATCCGCGTATCGAGCCGGACGGCCGGATCTGGAACCTGGGTCTGAGCGGACGTCAGGCCATGGTCTGGCGACTGGCGGCCAACGGCGCGCTTGAGGCGGCCGAGCTCATCCCCTTGCCGCGCGCCAGCTATATCCATGACTTCAGCGCCACGGCCCGGCATCTGGTCATCGTCCTGCAGCCCTGGGTCCATGCGCGGAACGCCATGCCGGTGTCGGCGGCCTTCGAGTGGACGCCGCAAGCCGGGACCCAGGTGCTGGTGGTCGATAAGGCGGATCTGTCCCAGCGCCGCATCTACGAGCTGCCGTCCTTCGGCTTCTTCCACGTCGGCGACGCCTGGGAGGGGGCGGACGGGGTGATCCGTTTCGACCTGTGCGTCCACAAGGACATGGATTTCGCCGCGCGCGGCGCCCATGAGGTGCTGAACGGCGTGCCCCTGGGCCATGACCCGGCCGAGCTGGCCATGGTGGTGCTGGAGCCTGGCGGGCGCGGACGGCTGGAACGCACCGGGGTGGTAGGCGAATTCCCGCGCAGCGATCCGCGCCGCGCCGGCCTGGCCCGCCGCTTCAGCCTGCACACGACGGGCGAACGCGCCGACCGGCCCCTGGCCTCGGCGGTGGGGGTGACGGACTGGACGTCAGGCCGCACGCGCTCCTTCGACTTCGGCCCCGGCCATGTGACCGACGAGATGGTCTATGTGCCCAAGCCGGGCGGCACGCACGAGGCCGACGCCTGGCTGGTCGGCCCGACGATCAACCTGAAGGCCGGGGTCAGCGAACTGCATGTCCTGGACCTGCTGCACGTCGAGGACGGCCCTATCGCCACCTGGCGCGCCGACGTAGCCCTGCCGGCGGCGTTTCACGGGAACTGGGTGTGAGGGACGAGGTTAGTGAGTGGAGGTAGGGATCAATCGGATACCTGAGCCCTCTGCTTCATTCTCGTCCGTGACCCTCATATCGAGCGTCAGTCCCGTTTGGCTCGAGAGCTTGAACGCCTGAGCGAGCAAGGCGCTGACGTCGTCACCTGGCATTGCGGTTCTCACGTCCAGATACCAAGACCACCTGTCCTCTTCTGGCCAGTGCGCGAGCGCAAGCCAGGCCTCACGAATGCGGTTCTCGGCGGAAAGGGAGCGGGTCAGAGCGTCCAGAAGCTCTTCAGGCCGCTCCTTGGGCGCCCCGAGCATGACTTGCGTGTCCTTCTGGATGGTGATCCTGGCAGGCTTGCCTAGGACGGCGCTGAGCTGGTCAGCGGTCCAGTGGACGCCATAGGCGGAGCCAGGGTTCAGGAAGGCGCCGCGTTCGGCGACCAGTTCGAGAAGGGTGGCGCCGTTCATCTGGATGAAGCCCGTCCCGGCGCCAAAGGCGTCGACAATCCTCTGTTCGGAGGTGAAGACGGCAGCCACTGGCGCGCCGTCAGGAGCGGGGACGTTCAGCAGAGATACGAGCTCTGACGCTTGCAGAGTTCGCCATCCGCTGTCGTCATGTGCTTCGGGTGTCGCCGCCAGAAGGTCCGACGCCAGCATGGCGTCCTGGAATTGGCGGCGTTTCGCGGGGTTCGTGCTGGCGGCGATCAAGAGAGCTTCAAGCTCGTTCAGGGCGACGAAGGGCGGCGTGCTGGCGACGGGCGTTTTGTGGATTTCCGCGTCCAGCGTCCGATCCGGCGCCACGACAGGGCTCTTGGCACTATCAATCGTGGTCTTGCCGAACAGCTTTCTGAGCCACTTGTTCACAGTCCTGGTCGCCCTGCACAGTTTTGACGGAACAAGCATCGGCGAAGCTTGGCGGGAGGGCAATGTCTGAAGCGCGAGGCAGGGGCTCGCTGCCGTTCACCACCACCCCGCCTCGCGCAGCGCCCGGGCGTAGCGGCGGCTGACGGGGGCGGTCAGGGGGCTGTCCGAGCCGCTGTCCAGCGTCAGGGCGGCGCGGCCGTCGCCGCGGGCGACGGAGGCGACGGCGTCACGGGCCACCCACCAGCTGCGATGGGTCTGGGCGCCTTCCAGACCTTCCAGTTCGGCCAAGGCATCGGACAGGCGCATCAGGATCAGGTCCGAGCCCCGGTCGGTGTGCAGACGCAGATAGTGGTCTTCGGCCTCGACGGCGATCAGTCGGGCGCCGCGCAGTTTGGGCGGCAGGCGCTCCAGGAAACGGGCCGGCGCCGCGCCGGGGGCGCTTGCGTGGGTCTCGACCGGGCGTTCGCGGCCGAGAAAGATGTTGAGCACGCTGAGGACGGCGGTGATCAGCAGCACCGCGGGGAGGAAGTTGACCAGCACGCCGATCGACAGCAGGCGCTGATAGAAGAACAGACCGGTCGCGGCCCAGACGCCGAGGGTCAAGGGGCCGGTGATGATCATCGTCAGGATCGCTGCTGTCGTCCACGGGCGGGCGTCAGCGTCGATGAAGCGGGTGACCAGGGCGCCGCAGACATGACCCCAGAGACCGCCCAGCACCAGCATGGCGATCCAGTAGACCAGGCGCTGCCCCAGCGGCGTTCCGCCCGAGCCGAAGGCCCCGCTGAAAGCCAGAAACGCCCCAGCGACCAGGGCGACGATCAGGCCGCGCGCGATGTCGCGCGCCTTGCCTTGAAGCAAGCGTGCAAAAGGCATCAGGCGCTGGGCTTCGAACCGCAGACGGCGCGGAAGCCGGCGGCGGCGAAACGAACCATGTAGTCGCAGGCGCTGTCCAGATCGCCGGACTTGCACAGGCCGCCGGACAGGCGGTCCAGACGGCCGGTCTCGCCGAGCGTCAGGGTCAGGGCGCCCGACAGGTTGTGATAGGCCCAGTAGAGATCCGTCTCTTCGGCTTCGGGCAGGAGGCGTTTGACCAGCTCCAGCAGTCGCCGGATCGCCGGGTCGAAATAGCGGGCCATGGTCTCGCCGCCGAAGGCCGGGTTGGCGTTGGTTTGGGCCACCAGGGCGGCGTAGTGTTTCCATCCCGGCCCGCCTTTCAGCGACCACTGGAACGGCGGACGTAGGAAGGCCTCGAACAGGCCTTCCAGGGTCATGGCGTCCCCGGCGGCCTCGGCGTAGCGGTCGACGGCGGCGACGCGTTCACTGTTCCAGACCTCGGCGCGACGGGTGAAGACGGCGTCGAACAGCTCCTTCTTGGCCCCGAAATAATAGTGGACCAGGGCCGTATCGACACCGGCTTCACGCGCCACCTCGCGGATGGTGACGCCATAGAAGCCGTGCTTGGAGAACAGGTCCTCGGCGGCGTTGAGGATGGCCTCGCGGGTCTCTCCGGCGCCGGCGGTCTTGGTCTTCTTGGGCCGGCCGCGCCGAGCCGGCGCAGAGGCGACAGGCGGCAGGGTCGGGGCGATGTCGTCGTCGGCTTTCATGCGCGCAAGCTAGTCGCGCTTCGACCCTCAGTGCAACGGCGCCACAGGGGGCGGCTCATTTGCGGAGGCTTCCAGCGTGGCCGTTTGACAGACGGGCGAAAGAACGGCACGTTCCCTGAAAATCATTGAACGCTGAATAAAAGCGTCGATTGGGCTGGAACACAGGGATTGGGATACAAATGAACAGACTCGTGAAGACCGTCTTGCTGGCGGGCGCCGCTTGGGGCGCGCTGTCGGCCAGCGCCGTGGCCCAGGAGGCCGCAGCTGAACCGCAGGCCTCGACCGTCGACGATATCGTCGTCACCGCGCGCCGCCGCGAGGAATCGCTCAAGGACGTGCCCGTCGCCGTCTCGGCCTTCTCGTCGGCCCAACTGGAACAGAAGGGCGCGGCCGACATCACCGAGCTGACCCGGACGGCGCCCAGCCTGACCTTGCAGGCCGCGCGGGGCTCCAACTCGACCCTGATCTCCTTCATCCGCGGCGTCGGCCAGCAGGACCCGCTCTGGGGCTTCGATCCCGGTGTCGGGCTGTATATGGACGACGTCTACGTGGCCCGTCCGCAGGCGGCGGTTCTGGACATCTTCGACATCCAGCGCATCGAGATCCTGCGCGGGCCGCAGGGCACCCTCTATGGCCGCAACACCATCGGCGGCGCGATCAAGTACGTCACCAAGCGTATCGACGCCGATGAACCCGAGGGCCAGATCCGCGCCTCCTACGGCAGCTTCAATCAGCGCGACATCGTTGCTTCGGCCGAGCTTCCCTTCAATGAGAAGTTCGGGATTTCGGCCGCAGTAGCGCGCTATCTGCGTGACGGATACGGCACGAACCTCAACACTGGAAACGAGCACTACAACAAGGACGTGACCGCGGCGCGGATGAGCGCCGAATGGACGCCGACGGATAATCTGTTCTTCCGTCTGGCCGGCGATATCGTGAAGGACGACTCCAACGCCCGTCACGGCCATCGTGAACTGGCCCCCAGCCCGGCCAGCGTCTATGACACGAACGCTGGCGCAGGCGACCGGAACAGCGTGACGGCCAAGGGCCTGTCCCTGACCGGTGAATGGAACGTCAACGACTGGCTGACGCTGAAGTCGGTCAGCGCCTATCGGGACGGCCAGACGCGCGGCAATATCGACTTCGACAACCTGCCCCAGCCGATCCTGGACATTCCCGCGCGCTACGACGACGATCAGTTCAGCCAGGAATTCCAGGCCGTCCTGAACGGCGACCGCTGGTCGGGCGTGGCGGGGGTCTACTATCTGGACGCCACGGCTTCGGGTGCGTTCGACACCGTGCTGGGCCTGTACAACGCCAATACGGCTCTCAGCCTGCCGCCCGGCACCTTCCCGGTCGGTCTGACGACGCTGACCGCCGGTTCGGTGGACACCAAGAGCTACGCCGTTTTCGGGGACTTCAGCTATGATGTGACCGACGCCCTGTCGGTTTCGGTCGGCGCTCGCTGGACGCATGACGAAAAGACGGGGACCGTCTTCCGTCAACAATACGCCGGCATTCGCAGCCCCAGCTTCGGCAATGCCGGTGCGGTTCTGTTCGGCGCGCCGCGCACCAATTACACTCGCACACGCGAGTTCGAGAAGTTCACTCCGCGTGTCAGCGTCTCGTACAAGCTGAACCCGGACCTGACGACCTATGTGTCCTGGGGGCAGGGCTTCAAGTCGGGCGGCTTCGACATGCGCGGCGACGCCGTCGCCTATCCCGACACCGTCAAGGGCTATGATCCCGAAACGGTGGAGACCTGGGAGATCGGGCTGAAGGGTTCGCTGTTCGACAACCGCCTAAACTTCGCGACGGCCATCTACGACTCTTCGTACGAGGACCAGCAGATCACGACCCAGTACCCGTCGGGCTCGACCGTGGCCTCGGTGGTCGACAACGTCGGTTCGTCCAGCATCCGCGGCTGGGAGTTCGAGGGCCGTCTGCGTGTCAGCGACAATCTGACCGTCAACGGCATGCTCAGCTATACGGACGCCAAGTTCGACCAGTTCCTGGCCTACATCCCGACCGGTCCGCTGAACGCCAGCTGCCCGACCCAGCCGGGTTGCTTCGTCGATGTTTCGAACCAGCGCGATTTCCAGAACACGCCGGAATGGACGGGTTCGATTGGCGCGACCTACACCCACTGGATGGCGAACGGATCGAATCTGGCCTTCATTCCGTCGGCCTCCTATCGCGGGGACTACCAGCTGTTCGAGACGGCCAGTCCGGTGCTGGATCAGGGTGCTTTCTGGATGTTTGACGCCAGCCTGGTGTGGACATCTTCGGACGATCGCCTGACGGTCGGGGTCCACGGCAAGAACCTGTCGGACGAGGAATATCGCGTCGGCGGTTACGTCTTCCCCGGCGCCCTCTTCGGCGACTCCCTGATCGGCTACTACGGCGCCCCGCGCACCGTGACGGCCACGGTCGGGCTGAAGTTCTGATCGGGGTCTCCTCCTGAACGCCTGATCATGTGATCGCGGGCGGCGGTTCCGATGTGAGCCGCCGCCCTTTTTCTTTTGGCGTCGTCGCACGGCGCCGCTACCGTCCGCTCAAACAGATAAAAGCCCGAGGGGGGCACGCCATGACCACGTCCGAGGCCGCAGCGCCCAAGGAGGCCGTCGAGAAGGCCGTCTCTCCCGGTTATCGCTATTACGTGTTGGGGATTCTGATCCTCATCTACATGCTGAACTTCCTGGACCGTCAGATCATCGGCATCCTGGCGGCGCCGCTGAAGGCCGAATTCGGCCTGTCGGACAGCCAGTTCGGCCTGCTGGGCGGGCTGGCCTTCGCCCTGCTCTATTCGACCCTCGCCATTCCGATCGCCTGGCTGGCCGACCGGTTCAGCCGGGTGTGGATCATGACCGCGGCCCTGACCGTCTGGTCCGGCTTCACCGCCCTGTGCGGCGTGGCGGGCAGCTTCGGCCAGTTGTTCCTGTGCCGCATGGGCGTGGGCATCGGCGAGGCGGGCGGCGTGGCGCCGGCCTATTCCCTGATCGCCGACTACTTCCCCAAGTCGCAACGCGCGCGGGCCCTGGCGGCCTATGCCTTCGGCATTCCGCTGGGCATGGCGGCGGGCACCCTGGTCGGCGGCCTGCTGGCGGCGACCTACGGCTGGCGCACGGCCTTCATCGTCGTGGGTGTTCTGGGTGTCCTGGTCGCGCCGATCCTGCGTCTGACGGTCAAGGACCCCAAGCGCGGCGGTCTGGACGCTCCGGTCGCCGCCGCGCCCGCCGCCGCGCCGGTCGTGCAGAAGGCCCCGCCCTTCGGCGAAGTGCTCAAGACCCTGGCGCCCAAGCCGAGCTTCTGGCTGCTGGCCTTCGGCGCCGCCTCGTCCTCGGTGTGCGGCTACGGCGTCGCTGCCTGGCTGCCCAGCTTCTTCATGCGCAGCTTCGGCCTGAGCCTGTCGCAGACGGCCTGGTATTATTCGGCCATCGTCATGGTCGGCGGTGTGGCCGGCATCTGGCTGGGCGGGGTCATGGCCGACCGCCTGGGCAAGAAGTCCAAGGGGGCCTATCCGCTGACGCCCGCCATCGCCTTCCTGATCTCGGTGCCCTGCTTCCTGCTGGCGATGAACTCGGGCGCTCTGGTCGGGGCGGTCATGCCGGGCGCTAATCCGAACGGGGCGGCGGCGCTGACCCTGGCCTTCCTGATCTTCCTGATCCCGACGGGCCTGAACCTGACCTGGCTGGGGCCGATCACGGCGGCGGTGCAGCATCTGGGAACCCCGGCTATGCGCACCACAGCCTCGGCCCTCTTCCTGCTGATCAACAACCTGCTGGGGATCGCCGTCGGCATCTACTACTTCGGCTGGATGTCGGATCTGCTGCGCCCGACCTTCGGTGAGGAGAGCCTGCGCTGGGCCATCTATACGGGCATGGGCTTCTACCTGCTATCCTCGGCCCTGCTGTTCGGCGCCTCGCGCACGCTCAATAAGGACTGGGTCGACTGATCCAGTCCAGCTTGGGCCATAAGAAAAGGCTCTGACGGCCATAAGGAGGGGGGCGGTTGCGCAGGCGAAGGCGCGACGCCTATAAGCGCGACCAAAGTTTCCACAACCCTCCTCCCAACGGCGCGGATCAGACATGAACATTCACGAGTATCAGGCCAAGCAGGTTCTCAAGGCCTTTGGCGCTCCGGTCGCCGAAGGCGTCGCCATCACCTCGGCTGACCAGGCCGAAGCCGCCGCCAAGCAACTGCCTGGCCCGCTCTATGTGGTGAAGTCGCAGATCCACGCCGGCGGCCGCGGCAAGGGCAAGTTCAAGGAACTGCCGGCTGACGCCAAGGGCGGCGTGCGCCTGGCCTTCTCGATCGAGGACGTGGTCAAGAACGCCAAGGAAATGCTGGGCAACACCCTGGTCACCGCTCAGACCACGGACGCCGGCAAGCAGGTCAACCGCCTCTATATCGAAGACGGCGCCGACATCTCGCGCGAGCTCTACCTGTCGATCCTGGTCGACCGCGCCTACGGCCGCATCTCCTTCGTCGTCTCGACCGAAGGCGGCATGGACATCGAGGCTGTCGCTCACGACACCCCGGAAAAGATCATCACCGTCGTCATCGACCCGACGACCGGCGTGACCGAAGCCGACTGCGCCACCCTGTCGGACGCGCTGAAGCTGGAAGGCGACGCTCGTGAAGACGGCAAGTCGCTGTTCCCGGCCCTGTACAAAGCCTTCGTCGAGAAGGACATGGCCATGCTGGAAGTGAACCCGCTGATCGTCATGGAAAACGGCCACCTGCGCGTTCTGGACGCCAAGGTGTCGTTCGACGGCAACGCCATGTTCCGTCACCCCGACATCAAGGAACTGCGCGACGAGACCGAGGAAGACGCCAAGGAAATCGAAGCCTCGGAATGGGATCTGGCCTACGTCGCCCTGGACGGCAACATCGGCTGCATGGTCAACGGCGCCGGCCTGGCCATGGCGACCATGGACATCATCAAGCTGTACGGCAAGGAGCCCGCCAACTTCTGCGACGTCGGCGGCGGCGCCGGCAAGGACAAGGTCGCGGCGGCCTTCAAGATCATCACCGCTGATCCGGCCGTCCAGGGCATTCTGGTCAACATCTTCGGCGGCATCATGAAGTGCGACGTTATCGCCGAAGGCGTGGTCGCGGCCGTCAAGGAAGTGGGCCTGAAGGTGCCGCTGGTGGTGCGTCTGGAAGGCACCAACGCCGAGCTGGGCAAGAAGATCCTGAACGAGAGCGGCTTGACCATCCAGGCGGCCGACGATCTCGACGACGCCGCCCAGAAGATCGTCGCGGCGGTCGGCTAAGGCGTCAGCCTTACTCGCCACCGCCCAGCTGACACCCAGAATTCAGAGCACAGACACATGTCCATTCTCGTCAACAAAGACACCAAGATCATCGTGCAAGGCCTGACCGGCAAGACCGGCGGCTTCCACACCGAACAGGCCCTGGCCTATCACGGCACCCAGATGGTCGCCGGCGTGCACCCCACCAAGGGCGGCACCAACTGGACCGGCTCGCACGGCGAAACCCTGCCGATCTACGGCTCGGTCGCCGAAGCCAAGGAACGCACGGGCGCCGACGCCACGGTCATCTACGTCCCGCCGGCAGGCGCCGCCGACGCCATCATCGAGGCCATTGAGGCCGAGATCCCCTTCATCACCTGCATCACCGAAGGCATCCCGGTGCTGGACATGGTGCGCGTCAAGGCTCGCCTGGACCGTTCCAACTCGCGCCTGCTGGGCCCGAACTGCCCCGGCATCCTGACCCCGAACGAGTGCAAGATCGGCATCATGCCGGGCAACATCTTCTCCAAGGGTTCGGTTGGCGTCGTCTCGCGCTCGGGCACCCTGACCTATGAAGCCGTGTTCCAGACCACCAACGCCGGCCTGGGTCAGACCACGGCCGTCGGCATCGGCGGCGACCCGGTCAAGGGCACCGAGTTCATCGACGTTCTGGAAATGTTCCTGGCCGACCCGGAAACCACCTCGATCATCATGATCGGTGAAATCGGCGGCGGCGCCGAAGAAGACGCCGCTCAATTCCTGATCGACGAAGCCAAGAAGGGCCGCTCCAAGCCCATGGCCGGCTTCATCGCCGGTCGTACGGCTCCGGCCGGCCGCACCATGGGCCACGCCGGCGCCATCGTTTCGGGCGGCAAGGGCGACGCGGAATCCAAGATCGCCGCCATGGAGGCCGCGGGCATCCGCGTCTCGCCGTCGCCGGCGCGCCTGGGCCACACGCTGCTGGAAGTGCTGAAGGGCTAAGAGGCCTTTCAGCAGGGTCGCTACGCTCGCGACGCGGTCGCTCGCCGCTTGGGCGAGTTCACCGCCTCACCTTCGACGCGGCCTCTTCGTTTCGCCGGTGGTGAGTGCGACCGAACCATGTTCCGGGGCGAAATTTCGCGCCCTGTGACCATTTGAAACGCCCCCGGAATCGTCCGGGGGCGTTTTTTCTTGCGGATTCGACCAATTTCCACCCTGTCCGCCCCGCTTCGGTCATGACCAGTAAGGAAACACGGCCTATATGAGCGGCGCCGCTCACCGCGCAGGCGTGCGCGCGCGGCCGGAATGTAGGACGACGAGAGAAACATGGCGGACGATGCAGGTCAGCTGAACCAGGTCTTTGCCGAGACCAGCTTCCTCTATGGCGCGAACGCCGCCTTCATTGAGGACCTGCACGAAAAATGGGCCGCGGACCCCGGCTCGGTGCCGGGGGAATGGCGCACCTTCTTCGACCAGCTGAAGGACAACGCCGACCTGGTGAAGCAGTCGGCCGCCGCCGGTTCCTGGGGCCGTTCGGGCCCCGCCGAGCCGACCGAGGACACCGCCGTCTTCGACGGCCGCTGGCCCGCGCCCAAGGTCGATCCCAAGGCCGCCGCCGGCAAGCCCGGCCCGCGCCCGGCCGCCCCCACTTCTGGGAATTTGGCCGCTGACGCCTCGGGCGCGCTGACCGCCGCCGACGTGCGCGCCGCCGCCCATGACTCGATCCGCGCCCTGATGCTGATCCGCAGCTACCGCGTGCGCGGCCACCTGCAGGCGACGCTGGACCCGCTGGGCATCGAGCAGCCGATCGAAAACCCCGAGCTGACCCCCGAATTCTACGGCTTCAGCGCCGCCGACATGGACCGTCCGATCTTCCTGGACGGCGTCCTGGGCCTGCAGACCGGCTCGATCCGTCAGGTGCTGGAGATCCTCAAGCGCACCTACTGCGGCAACATCGGCGTGCAGTACATGCACATCGCCGAGCCGGACGAGAAGTCCTGGCTGCAGCAGCGCTTCGAAGGCCCGGACAAGTTCGAGCAGAACGCCTTCACCAAGGAAGGCAAGCTGGCCATCCTGCACAAGCTGATCGAGGCCGAGGGCTTCGAGCGCTTCCTGCACAAGCGCTTCCCCGGCACCAAGCGTTTCGGTCTGGACGGCGGCGAGGCCATGGTCCCGGCCCTGGAGCAGGTGATCAAGCGCGGCGGCGCCCTGGGCGTTGATGAAATCGTCTTCGGCATGGCCCACCGCGGCCGCCTGAACACGCTCGCCGCCGTCATGGGCAAGCCCTACAAGGCCATCTTCCACGAGTTCCAGGGCGGTTCGACTGTCCCCTCGGACATCGAAGGCTCGGGCGACGTCAAGTATCACATGGGCGCCTCGTCGGACCGCGAGTTCGACGGCAAGAAGGTCCACCTGTCGCTGACGGCCAACCCGTCGCACCTGGAAATCGTCAACCCGGTCGTCCTGGGCAAGGCGCGCGCCAAGCAGGCCTTCGACATCCGCGAGGCCGAGGTCAATATCGGCAAGCCGGACAATGAGTGGGTGCTGGACCGTTCCAAGGTCGTGCCCCTGTTGATCCACGGCGACGCCGCCTTCGCTGGGCAGGGCGTGGTGGCCGAATGCTTCGCCCTGATGGGGCTGAAGGGCTACCGCACCGGCGGCACCCTGCACTTCGTCATCAACAACCAGATCGGTTTCACCACCAGCCCGCGCAACTCGCGCTCGTCGCCCTATCCGTCGGATGTGGCGCTGATGGTCCAGGCTCCGATCTTCCACGTCAACGGCGACGACCCCGAAGCGGTCGTCTTCGCCGCCAAGGTGGCGACCGAATACCGTCAGAAGTTCCACAAGGACGCGGTGGTGGACATGTTCTGCTACCGCCGCTTCGGCCACAACGAAGGCGACGACCCCACCTTCACCCAGCCGCTGATGTATTCGAAGATCCGCGCCCAGCCGTCGACGCGCGAGATCTACGCCAAACGTCTGGTCGCCGAGGGCGTCCTGACCCAGGCCGATGTCGACGCCGAGGTCGCCCGTTTCGAGGCCTTCCTCGACGCCGAGTTCGAGGCCGGCAAGATCTTCAAGGCCGACAAGGCCGACTGGCTGGACGGCCAGTGGCAGGGCCTGGGCGCCGAAAAGACCGATGATGCGGCCCAGCGCGGCGACACCGCCGTCCCGGCTGAAAAGCTGCGGGACTATGGCCACCGCCTGACCCAGATCCCCAACGACGTCGACATCCACAAGACGCTGAAGCGCGTCGTCGAGGGCCGCCGCGAAGCCATCGACAGCGGCCAGAACATCGACTGGGCCACGGCCGAAAGCCTGGCCTTCGCCTCGCTGCTGGAGGAGGGCTACAATGTCCGCCTGTCGGGTCAGGACTCGGTGCGCGGCACCTTCTCGCAGCGTCACTCGGGCATCACCGACCAGACGACCGAGCAGCGCTACATCCCGCTGAACCACCTCAGCGAGGGCCAGGCCCACTTCGAGGTCATCGACTCGGCCCTGTCCGAAGAGGCGGTGCTGGGCTTCGAGTACGGCTATTCCCTGGCCGACCCGAACACCCTGGTCCTGTGGGAAGGCCAGTTCGGCGACTTCGTCAACGGCGCCCAGGTGGTCATCGACCAGTTCATCAGCTCCGGCGAACGCAAGTGGCTGCGCATGAGCGGCCTGACCATGCTGCTGCCGCACGGCTATGAAGGTCAGGGCCCGGAACACTCCTCGGCCCGCCTCGAGCGCTTCCTGCAGCAGTGCGCCGAGAACAACATGCAGGTCGCCAACTGCACCACCCCGGCCAACTACTTCCACATCCTGCGTCGCCAGATGCACCGGGACTTCCGCAAGCCGCTGATCCTGATGACGCCCAAGTCGCTGCTGCGTCACAAGAAGGCCGTCTCGACCATCGCCGACATGGCCGAGGGTTCGTCCTTCCACCGCGTCCTGCGCGACGACGCCCAGCTGCGTCCCGAAGTGGCTGGCGTTTCGCTGGTCGCCGACAAGGCGATCCGCAAGGTCATCGTCTGCTCGGGCAAGGTCTATTACGATCTGCTGGACGCGCGCGAGAAGGCCGGGATCAACGACATCTACATCCTGCGTCTGGAACAGTTCTATCCGTGGCCGATCAAGTCGATCTCGGCCGAGCTGGCCCGCTTCCCCAACGCCGACCTGGTCTGGTGTCAGGAAGAGCCCAAGAACATGGGCGGCTGGACCTTCGTCGATCCCTGGATCGAACTGACCCTCGAGAAGATGGATATCAAGGCCAAGCGCGCGCGTTACGTCGGGCGTCCGGCCTCCGCCTCCACGGCGGCCGGCCTGATGAGCCGCCACCTGAAGGAACTCGAGACCTTCCTCGCCGAGGCCATGGCCTGACCGGCCCCGCCTGACCTATAGATACGCCAAGACACAAAAAGACACTGGACCGAACCATGGCCGATATCCTCACCCCCGCCCTCGGTGAATCCGTCAGCGAAGCCTCCATCGCCAAGTGGACCAAGAAGGTCGGCGACGCCGTCCGTAAGGACGAAGTCCTGGTCGAGCTGGAAACCGACAAGGTTTCGCTGGAAGTCGTGGCCCCGGCCGACGGCGTCCTGGCGGCGATCAACGCCGCCGAGGGCGATACGGTCGTTCCCGGCACGGTCCTGGGTTCGGTGAGCGAAGGCGCTTCGGCTCCGGCCGCCGCGCCCGCCGCTGCTGCGGCTCCCGCCGCCGCTCCGGCCGCTTCGGGCGGCGTCTCGGTCGAGATCGCCGTCCCGACCATGGGCGAGAGCGTCGCCGAGGGCTCGATCGGAACCTGGCTGAAGAAGTCGGGCGACGCCGTCGCCAAGGATGAACTGCTGGTCGAGATCGAGACCGACAAGGTGGCCGTGGAAGTCTCGGCCCCGGCCGCCGGCGTCCTGACCATCGCCGCCGACAACGGCTCGACCGTGACCCCCGGTCAGGTCATCGGCTCCATTTCGGCCTCGGGCGCTGTGGCGGCTCCGGCCGCCGCACCGGTCGCCGCGGCTCCGGCCAACACCGGTTCGGCCCAGGTTCCGGCCTCGGCCCACCTGTCGCCCGCCGTCCAGCGCGTGGTTTCGGAAAACAACATCAACCCGGCCTCGCTGTCGGCCACGGGTCCGAAGGGCAACATCACCAAGGCGGACGCCATCGCCGCCATCGGCGCCGCCGCTCCGGTTGCTGCCCCGGCCGCTGCTGCGCCTGCCGCACCTCGCGCCGACCAGCCGCGCGAAGAGCGGGTGAAGATGACGCGCCTGCGTCAGACCATCGCCCGTCGCCTGAAGGAATCCCAGAACACGGCCGCCCAGCTGACCACCTTCAACGAGGTGGACATGACCAACGTCATGGCCCTGCGCGCCCAGTACAAGGAAGTGTTCGAGAAGCGCCACGGCGTGAAGCTGGGCTTCATGTCCTTCTTCACCAAGGCCGTGGTTCAGGCCCTGCACGAAATCCCGGCCGTCAACGCCGAGATCGACGGCACGGACATCATCTACAAGAACCACTACGACATCGGCGTGGCCGTCGGCACCGACAAGGGTCTGGTGGTCCCGGTCCTGCGCGACGCTGACACCCTGTCGCTGGCGGGCATCGAGAAGGGCATCGGCGCCCTGGGCAAGGCCGCCCGTGACGGCGCCCTGACCATGGACCAGATGCAGGGCGGCACCTTCACCATCACCAACGGCGGCACCTATGGCTCGCTGATGTCGACGCCGATCCTGAACGCGCCGCAGTCGGGCATCCTGGGCATGCACAACATCGTGCAGCGCCCGATGGCCATCAACGGCGAGGTCAAGATCCGTCCGATGATGTACCTGGCCCTCAGCTACGATCACCGCATCGTCGACGGCAAGGAAGCCGTGACCTTCCTGGTCCGCATCAAGGAACTGCTGGAAGACCCGGCGCGCGCCCTGCTGGACCTGTAAGGTCAGGGCGAATACAGACTGACGACGGCGGGGCTCGAAAGGGTCCCGCCGTTTTCAATTGGGCCGGGCGTGCTAGCCTCGGCGCATGAGTCTGGTCGAGATCGCCCGCTTTCAGGATGTCTATGAGGCTGACCTCGCGGCGGCTTTTCTGGCGTCGCATGGGGTCGAGGTCGATGTGACCGAGCGGTTCCAGACCACGGTCGATCCTCTGATGCAGCGGGCGCTGGGCTTGCGGCTGATGGGGCGGGCCGATCAGGCGGAGCAGGCCCGCGACCTGCTGGCGCGGGTTCGGGCCGGCGAGTTCGCGACTGATGACGCGGGCGACCTGCCGCCAGGCAAGCCGACGACGCGCGCGGTCGGTCGGGGGCTGGCCCTGTTCATGGCGGCCACGGGCGGTTTCGCCAGCACTAGCCTGCCGCGACGGCTCCGGCCCGTGCACTGGATCGGCGTGGCTTTGATCGGTGTGGTCGCCGCAGTCAGCCTGATGCTGGCTCTGACGGGCGTTCTCAGTCCGTCCTATTGAGCATCGCCAGCACCGTCTCCGTGTCCTGCCCCAGCTTCGGCGGCGGGGCGTCGTAGCGGACGGGGGTCTTCGACAGCCGGATGGGCGAGGCGACGGTGCGGATCGGCGCGGCCAGATCGGGGCGCGACTGCTCGACGGTCAGGCCGCGGTGGATCGCTTGCGGCTCCTCGAACACCTGATCGATGGTGTTGACCGGCCCGCAGGGCACCCCCGCCGCCTCCAGCGCCGCCATCAGCTCCTTCATGGTGAAACCGGCCGTCAGGGCCGACAAGGCGGGGGACAGTTCGGCCCGGTGCTGGACCCTGAGGGCGTTGGTCGCAAAGCGCGGGTCGGCGCCCATGGGCTCGACGCCCAGCGCCTTGGCCAGGGCGCGGAACTGGCCATCGTTGCCGACCGCGATCACCACCATGCCATCCGAGCAGGGGAAGGGCTGATAGGGGGCCAGGTTGGGGTGGGCGTTGCCCATCCGTGTCGGAGCCTTGCCGGAAACGAAGTAGTTGGTCGCCTGATTGGCCAGCATGGCCGCCTGGACGTCGAACAGGGCGATGTCGATCCGCTGGCCCTCGCCGGTCGCCTGCGCGTGCCACAGGGCGGCCAGGATGGCGTTGGAGGCGTAGAGGCCGGTGAATAGGTCCACGACCGCCACCCCGACCTTCATCGGCTCCGCGCCTGGTGCGCCGTCCGGCTGGCCGGTGATCGACATCAGCCCGCCCATGGCCTGGATCATGTAGTCATAGCCGGCGCGGTGCGCGTCCGGCCCGTCCTGACCGAAGCCGGTGATGGAGCAGTAGACGAGGCGCGGATTGACCGCCGACAGGCCCGCGTAGTCGAGGCCGTATTTCGCCAGTCCGCCGGTCTTGAAGTTCTCGACCACCACGTCGCAGGTCGCCGCCAGTCGGCGCACGGCCTCGGCGCCCTCAGGGCTGGCGATGTCCAGTTCGACCGACTTCTTGCCCCGGTTGGCGCACAGGAAGTAGGCGGCGTCGCCCTTGGACCCGTCGGTGGTGGTGGTGAAGGGCGGGCCCCAGTGGCGAGTGTCGTCACCCGCGCCCGGCCGCTCGATCTTGATGACCTCGGCGCCCAGGTCGGCCAGGGTCTGTGTGGCCCAGGGGCCGGCCAGGACGCGGCTGAGGTCGAGGACGCGAACGCCGGAGAGGGGGCCTTGAAGCTGGGTCATGGCCAAGGCTTAGCGCTTGACGCCGACGCGGAGAAGCTGAACCGTCGCGCGGTCAGGTTTTCGCGAGTTTTCCATGCGTTTCATTTCGACTGTCGTCGCCGCTTCTCTGGGGCTCGCCGCTGCCGGACCGTCTCTGGCGGACGGCGCGTCCCCGAAGGCGATGAAGGCGAAAGCGCCCGACGCCGTGTTCGAGCGCGACGAGCCGGCCAGGGCAAGCCTGGCCCTGACCAGGGAAGGGGCGGTCTGGCGTGTCGCCTTCCGCGCCGGGGGTGTTCCGAACGGCGCTGCGACCGCCGCCGACTGCGAGCTTCAGGCGTTCGGCCCGCAGGACGCGGACGGCGTCATCGCCGCGCGTCTGGTTCCGTCCGAGGGCGAGCTGAACGTGATCACCGCCGCCGACATCGGGGCGACCGCGCCGGTCATCCAGGTGCGGGTGGGGCCAGAAGGCGTGTTCGTCGAGGACAGCGGCGCGGCCGGTCGATTCTGCGGGTTGGGGTCGGACATCGACGGCTTCTACCGCCGGATCGGCGATTCAGACTGATGCAGGGCTAGAGGCCGACGTCCCAGACCCCCGCGTCGCGCATGCGGCATTCGCGGGCTTCCTCGGCGCGGCCGCCCATGTCGCGGGCCATGCCGCGAATGGCGTCGGACACCGTGCTCTTGTGCACGCCCGGTACGACGGCGTGAGTAAAGGCGCAGGCCGCCAGGCGGATCAGCTTGAAGCCGAACCGCGACGAGGCGGCCATGTGCTCCATATAGGTCTCGCTGACCTCACGCGGGTGGTCGCGGAACAGACGTGAAAACGTGCTCGACATGGCCTCAGCCTAACGCGGTTCCGCGCCTCCCTCTACCCGTACTGTGCATTTTGGCCTAAACCCGCCGCCGGAACAGGGGTCGCATCGTCACGCCCCGTAGATTGTGCGTGACGACCACAGAACTCCGCACACGACTGCTCAGGAAACACGCCATGGCCGACGGCTCGCACGCTTCGCAACAGACCTTCCGTTGGGACGACCCGTTCGATCTGCGGGGTCGCCTGACGGACGACGAGCGGATGATCCAGGACGCGGCGCGGTCCTATGCCCGCGAAGCCCTGCTGCCGCGCGTGGTCGAGGCCTTCCGTGATGAGACGTTTGACCGCTCGATCATGACCGAAATGGGCGAGATGGGCTTCCTCGGCGCCATGCTGCCGGAACAGTACGGCGGTTCGGAAGCCAGCCACGTCGCCTATGGCCTGATCGCGCGCGAGGTCGAGGCCGTCGACAGCGGTTATCGCTCGGCCATGTCGGTCCAGTCTTCGCTGGCCATGTACCCGATTTACGCCTTCGGCTCGGAAGAGCAGAAGATGAAGTTCCTGCCGAAGATGGCCGCGGGCGAACTGGTCGGCTGCTTCGGTCTGACCGAGGCCGACGGCGGGTCGGACCCGGCCTCGATGAAGACCCGGGCTGTCAAGGTCGAGGGCGGCTATCGCCTGAACGGCGCCAAGTACTGGATCACCAATAGCCCGATCAGCGACCTGGCCATCGTCTGGGCCAAGCTGGATGACAAGATCCGCGGCTTCATCGTCGAGCGCGACTTCGACGGCTTCACCACGGACAAGATTGGCGACAAGCTGAGCCTGCGCGCCTCGATCACCGGCGACATCGGCCTGAACGACGTCTTCGTGCCGGAGGCCAACATCCTGCCCGGCGTCCAGGGTTTGCGCGGGCCGTTCAGCTGCCTGAACAAGGCGCGCTTCGGCATCGCCTGGGGGGCTATGGGCGCAGCCGAGTTCTGCTTCCACGCCAGCCGCGACTATGTCGGCGAGCGGATGCTGTTCGGCCGTCCCCTGTCGTCGCGCCAGCTGGTGCAGAAGAAGCTGGCCGACATGCAGACCGAGATCTTCCTCGGCTTCGAGGGCGCCTACGCCCTGGGCCGTCTGCTCGACACCGGCGCCTGGGTGCCGGAGGCCATCAGCCTGATGAAGCGCAACAACTGCGGCAAGGCCCTGGCGGTCGCGCGCGAGGCCCGCGACATGCACGGCGGCGCCGGCATCACCGGCGAACTGCACGTCATGCGCCACGCCATGAACCTGGAAACCGTCAACACCTATGAAGGCGCCCACGACGTCCACGCCCTCATCCTGGGCCGCGCCATCACCGGTGAGAGCGCCTTCTAGGGCTCACGTCTATTGTGACGGTCGAGGCTGTCGTCACGGAGGGTTTCTCGCGCTAGGCTGCGCGTCTGCGAAGGGACCCTCTATGACGCGACACACCCTGCTGGCCTCGACCGGCGCCGCTCTTGTTCTGACCCTGGCCTTCGCCGCGCCTGTCGCTGCGGCCACCGCAGCCGCCGTCTCGGCGCAGACCCCGGGCGTGCAGGGCCTGCCCTATGATGCGCGACGCGGGGTCTTCACCTTCGCCTCGGGTCTCGACGCTTCCTTGCCGGCCGTGGTCCAGGTCACGACCCTGGGCCAGTCGCGTGGACCCAGTTCAGACGGCGATCCCAAACCCGCCCAGGGCGGGTCGGGCGTCATCATCGACGCCGCCAACGGCATCATCGTCACCAATCATCACGTCATCGAAAACGGCCAGAAGTTCACGGTCGACCTGATCGACGGCCGCCTGTTCGACGCCACCCTGATCGGCGCTGACAAGGCGACCGACATCGCCGTGCTGAAGATCGAAGGGGCGGGCCTGTCCCAGGTCCAGACGGTCGATTCCGACACTCTGCGTACAGGCGACCTGGCCTTCGCGGTCGGCTATCCCCTGGGTCTGGACCAGACCCTGACCATGGGCGTGATTTCGGGCCTGAATCGCTCGGGCATGGGCGACGCCATCGAGGACTATATCCAGACCGACGCGGCGGTGAACTCCGGCAATTCGGGCGGGCCGTTGCTGGACAGCCGGGGGCGCCTGATCGGCATCAACACCGCCATCCTGTCCGGCGGCATGGGCGGGGGCAACGACGGCATCGCCTTCGCCGTGCCGACGCGGATCATGATGTTCGTGGTCGATCAGCTGCGCGCCACCGGCGAGGTCAAACGTGGTCAGATCGGCGTCGCGGTCGGGTCTCTGACGGCCGAGCGGGCGCGCGAGATGGGGCTCAGCATCGTGCGCGGGGCCGTGGTCTATGACGCTGCGCCTGGCTCCTCGGCGGAGCGGGCGGGTCTGCGGCCTGGCGATGTCATCACGCGCCTCCAGAACCGTCCCGTGGCCAATGCCGGGTCCATCCAGGCCACGGTCGGCATCGCCCGGCCCGGCGCGACCCTGCCGGTGGTCTATCTGCGCGACGGTCGCGAGGCGACCGCCAGCCTGACGGTCCAACCCGCCGAGGTCGAGGCGGTGCGTGTCGGCCGCATCGCCGCCATGGCCCGGGGCCTGACCTTCCGCAGCAGCGGCGAAGGCGCAGGCGCGCAGATCACCGTGGTCGAAGGCGGATCGACGGCCGCGGCCGCGGGGCTTCAGGCGGGGATGTTGTGATCGAGGCGGGCGGCGCGGGCGTGACCGATATGGCGGCCCTGGCCACGATTCTTCGCGCGAGTCGGAACGCCATTGATCTGACGGTGGTGCGCGACGGCGAACGCACGACGATCAGCCTGCCGGGCTGATCGAACCGCCGGGCGCCGGACAGCAAAACGCCCGCGTCGCCAGGAGGGGGGGGGGGCGGCCGCGGGCGTCTCGCTTGGAGGAAGCATCGGCCCGTCGAAGCCCTTTAGCGGAAAAATCCTGGGGGCTGGGGGGGCTGTTCAGGATCCGGGACTTTTCCGAACTCCAACGGGCCGATGATGCCTTTCTGAAGGGGCTTCCGGGCGAGCGAAGGGCCGAATGGCGTTCTTTTCGTGTCCGAAACGAACGGTTTTTTGTTCAGGGCGCCGCCGTGCCCAACAACGCGGTGCTGCGCTCAAGCAGCGAGCGACCGCGTCGCGAGCGTTAGCGCTTCTTCCTTCTTAGAAAGGAAGAATATTCCGCTGGCGGCTGTAGCTCATGGTGCCGACATTGGCGCCCAGGCGCAGGCCGACGCCGGTGCGAATGGGAGCCAGGACGATGCCGTCGGCGCGCTGATAGTTCACGCCCAGGCCGGCGACCAGATAGGCCGAGCCCTCGACCCCGGATAGCGGCGATAGAGCATGTCCGGGTGGTAGAGGCCGTAGACCAGGGTGAAGACCCGGCTGGCGTTGCCGCCGACATCCCAGCCGATCGAGATGCCCTGCCAGAAGACTTCCTGGGAGGCGGACAGGTCCTTCATGTGCAGGGCGCCGCGGCCGTAGCGCACGCCGATGGCGGCGGCGCCGGCGGCTTCCTCGCCGGCGATATAGGCGGTCGGACGGTCGCCCTGTTCGGCGAAGATGCGCTCGATGGCCGCGCCCATGGCTTCGGCGGCGATGCCCATTTCGCGCGAGCCGGCGGCGACCAGTTCCTCGAAGGTATAGGCCTGAGCGTTCTGATCCGATGCGATGGGGTAGTTGGGATCGGTCGGCTGGCGCGTCGAGGCGCAGGCGCCGAGGCCCGCAGGAAGGGCGCCGGCGGCGGCGAGGCCAAGGCTGGTGCGGATCAGTTGGCGGCGATGCATGGTCAGGCTCCTGACAGGGGACGGTGCGCCCATCATCGCGGGCTTGGCCTACCGTCCGTGTCTTTTGCGGCAGCCTTGGGGCTTTAAGGTTAACCGAACCTTGCTTGGCCGTATTCGAGGTCGCCCCGCGCGATCAAGCCTTGGTCAGCAACCTTCTTACGGGCGGCGTCCTACACCACGGGCCTCAAGTAGCGCGTAAGCGCGGTAGGCCCGAAAAAGAAAACACTAGGGCGAAGCCCTAGTGCTTGTCCGTCTTGGCCGCGACCCAGTCCATGACCGCCAGCAGCACCCCGGAGGCCACGAAGGTCAGGTGGATGATGACCGCCCACATCAGGCCGGCCTCGTCCAGGGGATGGCCGGGCTTGCCGATGTTCATGAAGCTCTTGAGCAGATAGATGGCCGATATCGCCACGATGGAGGCGATCAGCTTCATCTTCAGGCCCGAGAAGTCGACCGAGCCCATCCACGGCGGCCGGTCCACATGATTCTCATCCAGATCCAGCTTGGAGACGAAGTTCTCGTAGCCGGAATAGAGGACGATCAGCAGCAGGTTGCCCGCCAGCGACAGGTCCACCAGGCTGAGGATGGCCAGGATGGCGCCATCGGACCCCATATGGCCTTCGCCGATGATGAAGGCCTGGGGCACGTAGTAGATCAGCTCGCGCACGAAGACGACGAGCAGCATGACCAGGGCCGCCACCAGGCCCAGGTAGAAGGGGGCCATCAGCCAGCGGGCGCGGAACAGGTTGCGCTCGAAGGTCGTCTCGGCCCAGGGCTTCTTCTCAGCCATGATCAGCTCCGCAGGACCGCGCCGGCCTTGGCGGCGGCGGCGACGACCTTGGCGGTCAGGGCCTCGATCTCGGCCTCGGTCAGGGTGGCGGCGCGCGGCTGGATCTCGACTTCCAGGGCGACCGACTTCTGCCCTTCCGGCACGCCTTGGCCGCGATAGACGTCAAAGACGCGGACCTCGGCGATCAGGGCCTTGTCGGCCCCGACGACCGCGCGGGTCAGATCGCCCACGGCCTTGGCCTCGTCCAGCAGGAAGGCGAAGTCGCGCGACAGCGGCATCAGGTTCGGCAGGTCCGCCGCGCCACGCGCCTTGCCGCCTTTTCCACGCGGTTCCGGCACGGAATCGAGAATGATCTCGAAGGCCAGCATGGGACCGTCGGCGTCCAGGGCCTTGAGCACGCGCGGGTGCAGGGCCCCGAACTCGACGATGACGTTCTTGGGCCCCAGTTGCAGGCGGGCCGAACGGCCGGGGTGCCACCAGCCTTGATTGGAGCCCTGCGCCAGTTGCAGCGAGGCGACGGGCGCGCCGATCTCTTCCAGCAGGGCGAACAGGTCGCCCTTGAGACCGAACAGGGCGTCCTCGCCAGCGCCGCCCCAGTGGCGGTCGGGGTGGGGTGCGATCAGACCGGCGATGACGGTGCGCTGGCCGTCCGGCTGATCATTCAGATAGACGGGGCCGACCTCGAACAGGGCGGCGTCGGCATGGCCGCGCGCGGCGTTGCGCGCCGCCGCCTGGATCAGGTTGGGCAGGATCGACGGCCGCATGCAGTCGAGGTCCGCCGCGATGGGGTTCTCCAGCACCAGACGCTCGTCGCCGCCGCCGAACAGGGCGGCGGTGGACTGCTTGGTGAAGGACCAGGTCACGGCCTCGGCGTAGCCCAGGGCGGCCAGGGCGCGACGGGCCGTGCGGACGCGGGCCTGACGCGGGTTCAGCACGCCGCCGGGAGCGCGGGCGACTTCGGGCAGGGGGGTGTGCGGCAGGGCGTCGAAGCCCTCGATGCGCGCCACTTCCTCGACCAGATCGGCCGGCCCTTCGACGTCGCGGCGCCACGACGGCGGCACCACGGTCCAGGGTGAACCGCGCATGACGGTGAAGCCCAGGGCGGTCAGGATCTCAAAGATGCGGTCTTCGGTCAGGCTGAGGCCCGACAGGCGTTTCACATAGGCGGGATCAAAGGCGAAGCCCTCCGGCGCGGCCGGGGCCTGACCAGTCACCACGACTTCCGACGGCTCGCCGCCGCACAGGTCGAGGATCAACCGGGTCGCCAGTTCCAGGCCCGGCACGACCGAGGCCGTGTCCACGCCGCGCGCGAAACGGTACTGGGCGTCTGAGCTGATGCCAAGGCTCCGGCCCGTCTGGGCGATGACCAGGGGGGCGAACCAGGCGCTCTCGACGAAGACGTCGACCGTCTCGTCCGAACAGCCGGTCGACTCGCCGCCCATGACGCCGCCCAGGCCGATGGGGCGCTCGCCCTCGGCGTCGGCGATGACGCAGTCGGAGGGCGAGGCGGCGTAGGTCTTGCCGTCCAGAGCGATCAGGTGCTCGTGCTCGCCGGTATCAGCCGCGACCAGACCGGCGCGCACGACGATCGTCTGTCCCGACAGCTTGGCCAGGTCATAGACGTGCAGCGGGCGGGCGCGATCGTAGGAGATCAGGTTGGTGATATCGACCAACCTGTTGATCGAACGCAGGCCGACAGCCGTCAGGCGGTGCTGCAGCCAGGCCGGCGACGGGCCGTTCTGCACGCCCCGAATGACGCGCCCGGCGAAGATCGGGCACAGGTCCGGCGTGTCGATCCGCACCGTGATCGGCGAGGTGAAGCCGCCCGCGACCGGCTTGATTTCCGGTGTCGTCAGCTGGCCCAGGCCCGTGGCGGCCAGGTCGCGGGCGATGCCCGCCACGCCCAGCCAGTCGGGCCGGTTGGGCGTCACCTCGAAGTCGATCACCGGCTCGGCGCCGAAGACCCCGGCGGCGGGGGCGCCGATCTGCAGGTCGTCGCTCAGCTCCAGAATGCCGTCGCTGTCATCCGCCAGTTCCAGTTCCGCGCCCGAGCACAGCATGCCGTGAGACACGACGCCGCGCACCGGCTTCTCGACCAGGGTCACGCCAAGGCCCGGCACATAGGCGCCGATCGGGGCGTAGATGGTGGTCAGGCCCGGCCGTGCGTTCGGGGCGCCGCAGACGATCTCCTTGCGTCCGTCCACGGTGTCCACCTGGCAGACCTGTAGCCGGTCGGCGTTGGGGTGACGTTCGGCCGATACGATCCTGGCGACCGTGAAGGGGGCCAGGGCGGCGATGGGGTCGTGAACCTCCTCGACCTCCAGCCCGGCCATGGTCATGGCGGCGGCGACCTGTTCGACCTCGGCCGTGGTGTCGAGGTGTTCCTTCAGCCAGGAAAGCGTGAACTTCATTGGCCCGCCTCGGTTTGCGGCGACGTCAGGGCCTGGGTCATGCTGGCGAGGAATTCGGGGCTGCCGGTGAAACCGACGCCGAGGAACTGACAGCCGATGAAGCGGCAGTTCCGGAAGGGAATGGGACCGACGACCTGGCGCGGCGCCTGGGGGGCCAGCATGAGCGTCCGCGGGTCGCCGTCGGCGTCCCCCAGATTGCAGTCGTCGAAGTGGCAGCCTTCCACCGCCAGGAGCACGGCGGGACCTTCGATCAGGCAGTCGACGAAGGTGCGGCCCTCGATGGTGCGCGACCCGGCTCTCACGGTCTCCATGAAAAGCTGGGGCAGCCAAACGGCGAGGCTCTTGTACTCAGGGCCGGGGCCGAGCGCGGGCAGGGTGATGGGGGCGAGGGCGTCTGTCATGGAACTTGATCTCAGAGGGAGTTCGGCAGGGCGATGACCTGGGCGATGAACTCATCCGTCCCGGTGAAGCCGACGCCGTAGAATTCGCAGCCGATGAAGATGCAGTCGCGCAAGGGGACTGTGCCGACCGCCTTGTCGCCAACCGGCCTGAGGACGAGATTGCGGATGTCGCCGCGGCTGTCCCCGAAATTGGTGTCGTCGAAGGTCACGCCGCTGGACACCAGGGCGATCGCCGGGCCCTGGATGCGACAGCCTCGGAAAGTGCGGCCATGGATCATCGGCGTGCCGTTGCGCGCCGCATGGGAAAAGACGTCATGGAGCGACAGGTCGAGATTTTCGAACACGGTCGCGCCGAAATCCGTGGCCAGGGCGACAGGGCGATTGATCGGAAGCAGGCTCATGTCAGGACAGTCCCGAGGCCGGGTTCGGCGCGGCGAAGGCGGAGAAGCCGTAGTGCGCCAGCCAGCGCGTATCGGCCTCGAACATGGGGCGTAGATCGGAGACGCCGTATTTCAGCATGGCCAGGCGATCGACGCCCATGCCGAAGGCGAAGCCCTGATATTCGTCCGGGTCGATGCCTGCGTTGCGCAGCACGTTCGGGTGGACCATGCCGCAGCCCAGAATTTCCAGCCAGTCCTCCCCCTCGTTCAAGGTCAGCTTGCCGCCCGAGCGGTCACAGCGGATGTCCATCTCGGCCGAGGGTTCGGTGAAGGGGAAGTGGTGCGGACGGAAGCGGGCGTTGACGTCGTCCAGCTCGAAGAAGCGGGCGATGAAGGTTTCCAGCGTCGTCTTCAGATGACCCATGTGGATGTCGCGGTCGATCACCAGACCCTCGATCTGGTGGAACATCGGCGTGTGGGTGGCGTCCGAATCCTTACGGAAGGTGCGGCCGGGCGCGATGATGCGGATCGGCGGCTTCTGCGACATCATGGTGCGGACCTGCACCGGGCTGGTGTGGGTGCGCAGCACCTTGCGCTCGCCCGTTGCCGGGTCGGGCTTCAGGAAGAAGGTGTCGTGCATTTCCCGCGCCGGGTGTTTGGGCGGGAAGTTCAGGGCCGTGAAGTTGTGGAAATCGTCCTCGATGTCCGGACCCTCGGCCACGGCGAAGCCCATCTCGGCGAAGATGGCGATCATCTCGTCCATGACCTGCATGGTCGGGTGCACCCCGCCCTTGCGGCGCGGGCGCCCGGGCAGGGTCAGATCGACCCGCTCGGCCAGCAGGCGGGCGTCCAGCTCGGCGGCCTCCAGTTCGGCCTTCTTGGCGGTGATCGCGGCGGTCACGCGATCGCGCAGGCCGTTGATGACCGGCCCCTGTTCGCGGCGTTCGTCGGGGCTGAGCGCGCCCATCCCCTTGAGAAGGGCCGAGACGGTCCCCGTCTTGCCGAGGGCGGCGACGCGCACCTCCTCGATCGCAGCGACGCTGGAGGCCGCTCCGATGGCGTTGATCAGGTCGAGTTCTAGCTGGGCGAGATCGGTCATGGTCCGCAGCGTCTAGCCCGACACGGCCGTCACGCAAAGCCTTCAGCGTCGATCAGGCTCTGTCGGCCCCTAATCCGCCAGGACGAAACTGATCTTCATGTTGACCCGATACTCGGCGACCTTGCCGTCGCGGACCACGACCTTCTGTTCCTGGATCCAGGCGCCTTCGACGTGACGCAGGGTCTTGTCGGCGCGGGCGATGCCCTGGGCGATGGCGTCGTCGAAGCTGACGGTGGATGAAGCAGTGATTTCGGTGACGCGGGCGATGGACATCGGCAAAGCCTCCTCAGCCGCCGGGTCGCCATTCGAACCGGCTGTCGAACCCCAACGCTTGACCGGACGAAAAGGTCAGGCCCGGCCATGAAAAACGCCCGCCCCGGCGATCGGGGCGGGCGTTGTTTCTCTTTTGCGCTCGCGCTCGGCTCTCGGAGCCTCGCTGCTTGAGCGTGATCGCGAGACTTAGGCGGCCAGGGCGGCGCGCACCTTGTCGGCGATGGCCTTGAAGCCGGCTTCGTCAGCGGCGATGGCGGCTAGGACCTTGCGGTCCAGTTCGATGCCGGCCTTGTCGAGGCCATGGATGAACTGCGAGTAGGTGAAGCCTTCGACGCGAGCAGCAGCGTTGATGCGCTGGATCCACAGGGCGCGGAACGAACGCTTCTTGTTGCGACGGTCGCGGTAGGCGTACTGGCCGGCGCGGTCGACGGCGGCCTTGGCCGTGCGGATCGTATTCTTGCGGCGGCCGTAGAAGCCCTTGGCCTGCTTCAGAACCTTCTTGTGCTTGGCGTGGGACGTAACGCCCCGAGTAACGCGAGCCATGTTTTTATTTCCTTCGGGAAGTCCCTAGCGCTCGACCCGCGGGGTCTCGCTGCTCGAGGGACTGTCGTTCAAATTCAGTGTGACAGGATGATCAGTGATGCAGCGCGCCGATCAGGCGTACGGCATGTAGGACTTGATCTTCTTGGCGTCGGCGTCAGCCATGACCGAAGTGCCGCGGTTCTGGCGGATGTACTTCGAGTTGTGGCTGATCAGGCGGTGGCGCTTGCCGGCGACGCCAGCCTTGACCTTGCCCGTGGCCGTGAATTTGAAGCGCTTCTTGGCGCCCGACTTCGTCTTCAGCTTCGGCATTTTTCTCTCTCTTAATTGAGGGACGGGCGTCCTTCGGGCTGCGAGAGCCCCAGGTTCGATCGTCCGTTGACGAACCGCCCAGGCATGCCTGTTCGCCCGGCGGTCCGGTACGCGAAGGCGCGGCTTCTACGCCAATCGGGGGCTGGAGGCAAGAAGAGTCCGTGCAAATGGACTCAGGCCTCGGTGGCCCGGCGACGGGCCGCGCGCCCGGCGTTGATCGCCATGACCGCCGCCGGAACCGTCAGCGCCGCGCCGACCAGAAAGGGCCAGTCCGCCCCTGCGGCAGAATAGAGGACGCCAGCGACCATGGGACCGAAGATGCGCGCCATGGACCCTGCCGCCATGTTCAGTCCCAGCATGGCGCCCTGCCGGTCCGGCGGCGACGCCCGACTGATCAGAGCCGAGATATTGGGCATGGCCAGGGACATTCCGCAGGCGCCGATGCCCATGACGACAGGAATGATCCAGCCGGATGACACCGGAACCACGAACAGACCCAGATCGATCCGCCCGGCCGGGAACCAGGCCGGGGGCGCTATGACCTGCAGGACCAGGGAGGCGCCGAACAACAGCATGCCGGCCGCTAGAACTCGGGCCTCGCCGAAACGTCTCGCCAGTCGCCCAGCCAGCAAGCCCTGATTCACGGCCGAGACCAGCCCGACGATCATGAAACTCAACCCGACTTCGCGCGCCGTCCAGGCGTAGCGGTTCTCGGCCCACAGGCCAAAGGCGCTTTCCATGGCCGAGAAGCCGGCCAGATAGATCAGACTGACTATCAGAACCCGAGACACCACGGCATCGGCGCGCGCGAAATGCAGACCCGACAGAAAGGCGGGGCGTGGCGCCGCCGGATCGGCCCTGGCCCGGCTTTCCCGCAGGAAAAAGATAACGCCCAGGGCCGCCAGCACAGCTGCGCCGGAGGCCGCGAAGATCGGCAGCTGGTAACCCACATGGCCCATCTGCGGCTGCGCCAAGAGGCCGCCCATGCCCGGTCCGACGATGAAGCCCAGGCCGAAGGCGGCGCCGATCAGGCCCATGCGTCCGGCGCGACGTTCCGGCGGAGTGACGTCAGCGATATAGCCCTGCACCGTCGAGATATTGCCCGCCCCCAGGCCGGTGAACAGCCGCACCAGCACCGCCGCCCAGATATTGGGCGCGAAGGCCAGCAGCAGGTAACCGGCCGCATTGGCCGCCAGGGTGGCCAGCAGAACCGGCTTGCGTCCGATCCGGTCGGACAGGCGCCCCCAGAAGGGCTCGGCGAAGAACTGACCAAGGGAATAGGCCGAGAACAACAGGGTGATCTGCCACGGCTCGGCCTGGAGGCTTCGAGCGAAGAAGGGCAGCAGGGGCACCACCAGGCCGAACCCGACCAGGTTGATGAAGACCACGGCGAACAAGACCGCCAGGGTCGGCGTGCCGGCGGCGCGAGCAGGGATGATCGGAGACCTCATGGTGCTTCGCCTACCGGGTCAGGGCGCAAAAGCAAACGCCCCGGCCATGCGGCCGGGGCGTTCCTGATCTGTCGATCGAGGTGCGATCAGCGCGGCGCCAGGATCATGATCATCTGGCGGCCTTCCATACGCGGCGCGTATTCGACCTTGGCGACTTCGTCGAAATCGGCCTGCACCTTGTTGAGCAGCTTCATGCCCAGTTCCGGGTGCGCCATTTCACGACCACGGAAGCGCAGCGTCACCTTGACCTTGTCCCCTTCGTCGAAGAAGCGGTGCATGGCCTTGGCCTTCACCTCATAGTCATGGGTGTCGATGTTCGGGCGGAGTTTGATTTCCTTGAGCTCGACGACCTTCTGGCGTTTGCGCGCCTCGGCTTTCTTCTTCTGCTCCTGGAAACGATGCTTGCCGTAGTCCAGGATCTTGCAGACAGGCGTCTCGGCGTTGCCGACGATCTGGACCAGATCCAGGCCGGCCTCTTCGGCGGCTTCCAGGGCGGCGGACAGGGGCATGACGCCCTGCTTTTCGCCGTTCTGATCGATCAGCAGAACGCGGGTGGCGCGGATTTCCTGGTTGATGGGCGGCCCGTCCTTGACGGGCGGCGCTTGCATGGGACGGCGAATGGGCGTCGTTTCCTTATGTGGTCAGATAAGAGGTCGATAAATCTCGCAGGGATCAGCGCGCGACAGAGCGGCGCGTTCCCGGCGGGCGGAATATGACGATAGAGCCCCTGAAATTCAAGGCTGGTCGGGGTTTGCGCCGCTGATGAAAGCGTCGTGCAGCGCCAGGACCGCCGCGACCGTCTGGTCGACGGTCAATTCCGTAATCGGTCTGAACTCGCCGCGTGCCGGGCTAGAGGCCAGAACCCGGCCCTTCGGCCCCCAGGGCGCCTTGTGCCACCACTCGCTGGGACCGAAGAGGCCAAGCGTCGGCGTTCCGGTTGCAGCGGCCACGTGCATCAGGCCGGAATCATTGCCGACGAACAGGCGCGCGCGGGCGATGGCCGCTGCCGAGGCCAGGATGTCGCCGCGACCCACGCAGTCGATCCCGCGAAGGCCCGCCGCCATCAGGGCGGGGGCGGCCGCCGGGTGATCGCCCGGGCCGCCGACCAGCATGAAGCGCCAGCCGTCGAAACGGGGCTCGGCCTTCAGTCGTTCGACCAGGGCGGCCCAGCGGTCGGAGGGCCAGCTGCGGTCCGCCGCCGTCGAGATGGGCGCCAGGGCCAGGATGGGCGCCGGATCCTCGCCGATGATCGCCGCCGCCTGGGAACGGGCCTGATCGTCGAGGAAGATCTCGGGTTCCATGACCGCTTGGGCCTTCATCATGCGCGAGAAGGTCTCGACCTTGGCCAGACCGGTCTCCCAGGAGCGGTTGTAGATGCGGCGCTCGCCCGCGCGCAGCAGATAGGCCAGGCCCGAACCGCGCACATCGACCGCCATGGCCCAGCGCGTGCCGACCGTCGCCCGCCACAGGGCGCGCCAGTGACCGGCCGCCTTCTGCTTGGGCCAGGGGATGACCTTGACCACGCCGGGCGCGGCGCGGAACAGGGCCGCCGCCGTCGGGCCACAGGCCACGGTGATTTCGGCTCCCGGAACCTGGCGTCCGATTTCACGGATCGCGCCGGAGGACATGACGCAGTCGCCGATCCGGTCGGAGGTGACGAACAGGACCTGCGGCGCTGATCCGCTCATGCCGAGGCGTCCGACGGCTGAGCGACATAGGCGTCGTAGAGATCCAGCGTCGCCGCAAAGACCGCCTCCACCGTCAGGTCCTCGATGGGTGCGAACTGGCCGCGCGTGTTGTTGGAGGCGACGGTGCGGGTTTTCGGGCCGCGCGGTCCGTACAGCCACCATTCCGTCGGCCCGAACAGGCCCAGTGTCGGCGTTCCCGCAGCGGCGGCCACATGCATCAGACCGGAGTCGTTGCCGACGAACAGGGCGGAACGGCTGATGGCGGCGGCCGAGGCCAGGATGTCGCCCTTGCCGACAAAATCGATACCCCGGTCGC
The DNA here is from genome assembly GCF_017487345.1 of Brevundimonas pondensis. NCBI lineage: Bacteria > Pseudomonadati > Pseudomonadota > Alphaproteobacteria > Caulobacterales > Caulobacteraceae > Brevundimonas > Brevundimonas pondensis. The sequence goes on from NZ_CP062006.1 coordinate 3,510,345, forward strand.
CAGCGGCCGACAGGGCCGGGGCTGCGGGCGGGTGGTCGCCAGGGCCGCCGACCAGCATGAAGCGCCAGCCGTCGAAGCGGGACTCGGCCTTCAGCTTCTCGACCAGGGCGCCCCAGCGGTCGGCAGGCCAGCTCTTGCCCTTCTGGTGGGCGATGGGCGCCAGGGCGATGATCGGCCCGGGGCCGGCGCCGTCGGCCAGTTGCGGGTCGATGACGGCGGCCGCCTCGGCGCGGGCGCGACCGTCGATGTAGTGCTCGGGCTCCAGCGAATGCGGGGCCTGCATCAGGCGCGACACCACCTCGACCTTGGGGACGCCGGTTTCCCAGCCGCGATTATAGATGCGGCGCGTCCCGGCCCGGATCAGCCAGCCCAGGGCCGAACCGCGCGTGTCGATGACCACGTCCCACGGCTGCTTCACCACCTCAGCCCACAGACGGAACCAGTGCGAGGCCCACTTGCCCTTGTTGACGACGATGATCCGCTCGACGCCGGGGGCGGCGCGGAAGAAGGGCGCGGGAGGGCCGCCGGCGGCGACGGTGATCCGGGCGCCGGGCCACTGGCGGTTGATCTCGCGCACCACGCCCGAGGCGATGACGCTGTCGCCGATACGGTTGGGGCTGATGAACAGCACCCGGGCGCCGGACGCGGATGCTTGCTGGTTGTCGGACACGCGGATCAGCCTTCACTTCCCTGAGGTTTTTTCGTTACCAGTCCAGGGAGCGTTGCGCGAGAGAGGAAGCCATGTCCGACATCCAGACCCTGAGCCGCCCCGACGGCGAGACCCTGGCCTTCAAGACGGTCAAGGGCGCCGGCCCGACCGTGATCTGGATCGGAGGCTTCCGTTCGGACATGGAGGGGACCAAGGCTCTGGCGCTGGACGTCGCTGCGCGCGAACGCGGGTGGAACTACGTCCGCTACGACCACTTCGCCCACGGCCAGTCCTCGGGCGACTGGAGGCAGGCCACCATCGGTCGCTGGCGCGAGGACGCCGTCGCCCTGATCGACAGCCTTCAGGGGCCGGTGATCCCGGTCGGCTCATCCATGGGCGGCTGGGTCGCCCTGCTGGCGACCTTGGCGCGGCCCGAAAGGGTCAAGGGCCTGGTCCTGGTCAATCCGGCCCAGGACTTCACCGAAAAGCTGATGTGGCCCGGTCTGGCCGACCACGAACGCCAGGTCATCCTGCGCGAGGGCGAGACGGTCATTACCGAGGAGGGGCTGGGGTCCTACGTCCTGACGCGGCGGATGTTCGAGGAGGCGCGCGACTGGCTGCTGCTGGACGGGGTGATCGAGATCACGGCGCCGATCCATGTGCTGCAAGGCCGCGCCGACGACGTGGTGCCGTGGCGCCATCAGGTCGAGCTGGCCGAACGCCTGACCGGCGGCGACCTGCGTCTGGACCTGATCGAGGGCGGCGACCACCGGCTGTCGACGCCGCGCGATCTGACGCGTCTGATCGAGGCGGTGGAGGCGATGCGGGGCTGACCTCGCACCGCCGTCCGATCACAGGATGAACCGGCTCAGGTCGATGTTCCTGGCCAGCTCGCCGACCTTTTCGCGCACCATGTCGCCGTCGAAGGTCAGGGTCTGGCCCGACAGGTCCGAGGCCTTGAAGCTGGTCTCTTCCAGCACCCGCTCCAGCACGGTCTGCAGCCGGCGCGCGCCGATGTTCTCGACGGTGGAGTTGGCGGCCACGGCGGCGTCGGCCATGGCCTCGACCGCGTCGTCGGTGAAGACCAGCGCGACCCCTTCGGTCTCCAGCAGGGCCTGGTTCTGACGGATCAGGTTGGCCTCGGGCTCGGTCAGGATGCGCTTGAAGTCGTCGCGGGTCAGGGCCTTCAACTCGACCCGGATCGGCAGGCGGCCCTGCAGTTCGGGCAGCAGGTCCGACGGCTTGGCCACGTGGAAGGCGCCCGAGGCGATGAACAGGACATGGTCGGTCTTCACCGGCCCGTACTTGGTCGATACCGTCGTGCCCTCGATCAGGGGCAGCAGGTCGCGCTGCACGCCTTCACGCGACACATCGGCCCCGGACGCGCCCTGACGCGCGGCCACCTTGTCGATCTCGTCAAGGAAGACGATGCCTTCGTTCTCGGCCAGCAGCAGGGCTTCCTTGGTCAGGCTCTCCTGATCCAGCAGCTTGTCGCTTTCCTCGGTGGTCAGGGGCGCCATGGCCTCGGCCACCGTCAGCTTGACCGTCTTGGTGCGCCCGCCGCCCATCTTGCCCAGCAGGTCGGACAGGTTCAGCAGACCGACGTTGCCGCCGCCGCCCGGCATATCCAGCCCTTGCAGGGGCGACGCCGTATCGGCCAAGGCGATCTCGATCTCCTTGTCGTCCAGTTCTCCGGCGCGCAGCTTCTTGCGGAAGGCGTCGCGGGTGGCGGGCTGCGAACCTGCGCCCACCAGGGCGTCCAGAATGCGCTCCTCGGCCTGACCTTCGGCGCGCGCCTTGACGCCCGAGCGGCGCTTGTCACGCACCATGACCAGAGCGCTCTCGACCAGATCGCGCATGATCTGATCGACGTCGCGACCGACATAGCCGACCTCGGTGAACTTGGTCGCCTCGACCTTGAGGAAGGGCGAGCCCGCCAGCCTGGCCAGACGCCGGGCGATCTCGGTCTTGCCGACGCCCGTCGGGCCGATCATCAGGATGTTCTTGGGCGTGACCTCGTCGCGCAGATCCTCGGGCACGCGCTTGCGGCGCCAGCGGTTGCGCAGGGCCACCGCCACGGCGCGCTTGGCGTCGTCCTGGCCGACGATATAGCGGTCCAGTTCGGAAACGATTTCGCGGGGAGAAAGGTCGGTCATACTTTTTTCCAGAAGGGCTTGTGTGCGGCGCTATCGTTCGCCGCGCGGCGGCTCACTGCTTGAGCGCCTTCACAAGCTTTCGATGGTCAGGTTTCCGTTGGTGTAGACGCAGATGTCGGCGGCGATCTTCATGGCTTTGCGGGCGATCTGTTCGGCGTCCAGTTCGGTGTGCTCGTCGATCAGGGCGCGGGCGGCGGCCAGGGCGTAGTTGCCGCCAGAGCCGACGGCGGCCACGCCGTATTCCGGCTCCAGCACGTCGCCGACGCCGGTGACGGTCAGAATGGTGTCCTTGTCGGCGACCAGCAGCATGGCCTCCAGCCGACGCAGATAGCGGTCGGTGCGCCAATCCTTGGCCAGTTCGACGCAGGCCCGCGCAAGTTGGTCGGGATACTGCTCCAGCTTGGCTTCCAGCCGCTCGATCAGGGTCAGGGCGTCGGCCGTGGCCCCAGCGAAGCCCGCCAGAACCTTGCCGCCCGCCAGGGTGCGCACCTTGCGCGCCGCGCCCTTGACAATGGTGGGGCCCATCGAGACCTGGCCGTCGCCGGCGATGACGGTGCGGCCGTTCTTGCGCACCGCCAGGATGGTGGTGCCGTGCCAGTCGGGAAAGCTTGAGGTCTGGGTCATGGGCGATCAGATGGCGAGGAACAGACGTCCTCGCAAGACGCCGCCACGCCGCAGGGATGCACGGCGCAGCTTGCTTGCGGGTCTCGTCCGTGACACGGACCCTCGCAGTTGCGTAGCTTTCGCGTCCTGTTCGAGTACCGCCTTGCCTCTGCACCGCGCCATCTATGTCAGCGACGCCGTCGGCGGCGCGGCGACCAGCCTTCTCGTTCTGGCCGAAATCCTCGGCGCCTCGGACCGCAACAACCGTCGCGATGGCCTGACGGGGGTCCTGATGCGCCACGGCGGACGCTTCATGCAGGCCATCGAGGGGCGCCGCGCCGACGTGGACCGGCTGATGGATCGGCTGCGCGCCGACCCCCGCCACGAAAACCTGCGACTGTTGTCCGACCAGGACGTGTCAGAGCGCCTGTTTCGGGAATGGCCGATGACCCTGGTCGAGATGACGCCGGACGCCACGCGGGTCCTGAGCGGTGCGACGTTGGACCAGTTGAGTCCGGATCGGGCCGAGGCGCTTTTGAGCGCCGCCGCGGGCGCCTTGCCGCTTCCGGCCTGACGTCGCCTGTGACGGCCTCCACCTGACGGCGGAGACCGTCTGCGCTAGACAGGGTCGCGTGACCCAGTCCCTTGCCCCCACCCCTGCCCGTTTCTCCGATGAGGAGGTCGAGCGCTATGCGCGTCAGCTGGTCCTGTCCGAGATCGGCGGCCCCGGCCAGCAGGCGCTGAAGCGCGCACGGGTGCTGATCATTGGTCTGGGCGGGGTGGGCGCCCCCGCCGCCCTCTATCTGGCCGCCGCCGGTGTCGGGACCCTGGGCCTGATCGATCATGACGCGGTGGCCCTGTCCAACCTGCAGCGGCAGATCATCTTCACCACCGCCGACGCCGAGCGGCCCAAGGTCGAGGCGGGGGCCGGACATCTGGCCGCCCTCAATCCTCACGTCGTTGTCGAAGCCTTGCCCGAGCGGCTGACGCCCGACAACGCCCGCGCTCTGATCGCGCAGTTCGACGTGGTCCTGGATGGAACCGACGACTTCGACACGCGGTTCGCCGTCAACGCCGCCTGCGTGGCGACGGGCAGGCCCCTGGTGTCCGGCGCCCTGGGTCGCTGGAACGGTCAGGTCGGGGTCTTCACCGGCCAGCCCTGCTATCAATGTCTGGTGTCGGAAGCCCCGCCCGACGCCGAGACCTGCGCTCGCGTTGGGGTGGTCGGCGCCCTGGCGGGGGTGATCGGCGCCATGGCGGCGCTGGAGGCGATCAAGCTGATCACCGGGGCGGGCGCGCCGCTGAGCGGCCGCCTGATGCTCTATGACGGTCTGGCGGGCGGCAGCCGCGTGGTGAAGGTCGCCGCCGACCCCGCCTGCCCGATCTGCGGATCAGCTCACGCCTAGAGCATGGCCGGGATGACCCGGTCCGGCGGGCGGTGGCCGTTCTGGTAGGTCATGATGTTGGCGATGACGCGATCACCCATGTCCTGACGCGCCTCGATCGTGGCCGAGCCGAGGTGGGGCAGCAGGACGACGTTCGCGCGCCCCATCAGGCCGGGGTGCACCGCCGGTTCGTGCTCGAACACATCCAGACCCACGCCGAACAGGGCGCGGCGGTCCAGGGCTTCGACCAGGGCCGCCTCGTCGATCAGCTCGCCGCGCGCCGTGTTGACCAGGATGGCGTGGGGCTGCAGCCGGGCGATGCGTTCCGCCGACAGGATGTGATGGGTGTCCTTGGTGGCCGGGCAGTTCAGCGAGATGACGTCCATTCGCGCCAGCATCTGATCCAGATCATCCCACCAGGTCGCGCCCAGCTCCTCGGCGATCATGTCCGAGACAGGTTTCCTATTATGGTAGTGGACCTGCATGCCGAAGGCCTTGGCCCGGCGGGCCAGGGCCTGGCCGATGCGGCCCATGCCGACGATGCCCAGGCGCTTGCCCCACAGTTTGCGGCCGCACATCCAGGTCGGGCTCCAGCCCTCGAACTGTCCCGCCGCGACGACATTGGCGCCTTCGACGATGCGGCGGCTGACGGCCATGATCAGGCTCATGGTCAGGTCGGCGGTGTCCTCGGTCAGGACGCCGGGGGTGTTGGTGACGATGATCCCGCGCCCCACGGCGGCGTCGATGTCGATGTGATCCACCCCCGCGCCGAAGTTGGCGATCATCTTCAACTGCTCGCCCGCGCCTGCGATCAGGTCTGCGTCCAGGTGGTCGGTGATGGTCGGGACCAAGACTTCGGCCCGTTGCAGGGCGACGGCCAAGTCGTCGCGCGACATCGGCCGGTCGGTCAGGTTCAGCTCGGCGTCGAACAGTTCGCGCAGGCGTGTTTCCACCGCGTCGGGCAGGCGTCTGGTTAATACGACCTTAAGCTTGCGAGCGGACATAGGGAGCCTGGGTTTCGACGGGCGGAAGCGTTCGTGCGGGACGTGTCGATCCGGTGTCTAGCAAAGCTGTGGTCAGGTTCAAAAGTTTCCGGCGTATCGCCGTCATCGCCTTCGTCCTCGGAGCGGGCGTCCTCGCGGGCGCCGGGGCGACCATGCCTGATGGTCGACCCACCCCGACCGGACTGGAAGTGCCGCGCTGGGTCACGCTGAAATCCTCCCAGGTTCGGGCGCGTCAGGGACCGGGCCTCGACTACCAGATCCTGTGGGAGTACCGCGCCGCCGGCCTGCCCGTGCAGGTGATCGCCGAGACCCGGGAATGGCGCAAGATCTGCGACCCCGACGGCTCCGTCGCCTGGATCCATCGCACCGTGGCGTCTGGCCGCCGCAGCGTCTTCAACCGCTCGGCCGAAGAAATCCTGATCCATTCCGGCCGGTCCGCGACCTCGTCGGTGCGGGCTCGACTGTCGCCGCGTTCTATTGTCTCGCTGGACGAGTGCGAAGAGGGTTGGTGCCGGGTGCGGGCGCGCAAAATTCGCGGCTGGCTGCCCGAGCGCGCCGTGTTCGGAACCCAGGAGCGCGCCCTGTGCAACGCCGCCCGCCCCGCCGGCGCCGGACGTCGGTAGGCTTCACAACAGTTGAGCGGGCGCGCCGGGTCGTGTAACCCGCCCGCAACACTTCCGGAGCGTCAGCCTTGAGCCAGTCCCAATATCCGTCGTCGTTCGATCATGAAGGCTTGCTGGCCTCGGGCCGCGGCGAGCTGTTCGGTCCCGGCAACGCCCAACTGCCGGCCCCGCCGATGCTGATGTTCGATCGCATCAAGACCATCACCGCTGACGGCGGCGACTACGGCAAGGGCTATGTCGAGGCGGAACTCGACATCAACCCGGACCTCTGGTTCTTCCAGTGTCACTTCATCGGCGATCCGGTCATGCCGGGCTGCCTGGGCCTGGACGCCATGTGGCAGCTGGTCGGCTTCTACCTCGGCTGGATCGGCGGCCCCGGCAAGGGCCGGGCGCTGGGCGTCGGCGAGGTCAAGTTCACCGGCCAGGTGACCCCGGACGTCAAGAAGGTGGTCTACAAGGTCCACCTGAAGCGCGTCATCAACCGTAAGCTGGTCATGGGCATCGCCGACGGCGTGCTAGAGGCCGACGGCGAGGTCATCTACACCTGCGCCGACATGCGCGTCGGCCTGTTCGGCGGCGCGGCCACGGTGGCGTCCACGGACGCTTGACCCCATTTAACGCAGACCGCGGCCAACGCGGCGCCTGAAGACTGAATGTTAGGAAACACCATGCGGCGTGTCGTCGTCACCGGATTGGGCATCGTCTCCTCCATCGGCACCGGCCAGGACGAGGTCACGACCTCCCTGCGCGAAGCCAGGTCGGGCGTCCAGCACGCCGCCGACCACGCCAAGTACGGCTTCCGCTCCCAGGTCTGGGCGCCGCCGGCGCTCGGCGTCACCGCCGAGGACTGGGCGCCGCTGGTGGATCGCCGCGCCGCCCGCTTCCTGGCCAACGGCACGGCCTGGGCGCACATCGCCTTTGAAGAAGCGCTCAAGGACAGCGGCCTGACCGCCGAGGAGATCCAGGACGAGCGCATCGGCCTGATCGTTGGCGAGGGCGGTCCCTCGACCCAGGTCATCCTGCAGGCGGCCCAGACCACCGTCGAAAAGGGCTCCCCCAAGCGCGTCGGCCCCTTCGCCGTGCCCAAGGCCATGGCCAGCGGTCCCTCGGCGGTCCTGGCCACCTGGTTCCAGCTGAAGGGCATCAACTATTCGATCAGCTCGGCCTGCGCGACCTCGGCTCACTGCATCGGCGCGGCCGCCGAGCAGATCGCCTGGGGCAAGCAGGATGTGGTCTTCGCCGGGGGCTGCGAGGACATCGACTGGTCCATGTCGAACATGTTCGACGCCATGGGCGCCATGTCCTCCAACTTCAACGAGACGCCTTCGGTCGCCTCGCGCGCCTATGACAAGGACCGCGACGGCTTCGTTATCGCCGGCGGCGCCGGCATCGTGGTGCTGGAAGAATACGAACGCGCCGTGGCGCGCGGCGCGACCATCTACGCCGAAGTCACCGGCTACGCCGCCAACTCGGACGGCTATGACATGGTGGCTCCCTCGGGCGAGGGCGCCGAGCGCTGCATGAAGCTGGCGCTCAAGATGGCGGGCGACCCCAAGATCGACTACCTGAACCCGCACGGCACCTCGACCCCGGTCGGCGACGCCAAGGAGATGGGCGCTGTACGCAACGTCTTCGGCGACGACCTGCCCATGATCTCCTCGACCAAGTCGCTGACGGGCCACTCGCTCGGCGCGGCCGGCGCCCAGGAAGCCATCTACTGCCTGCTGATGATGAAGCACGGCTTCGCCGCCGAGAGCGCCCACATCGAGAACCTGGACCCCGAGTTCGAGGGCATGCCGATCCTGCGTCAGCGCCACGACGGCGAACTGAAGCACGTCATGTCCAACAGCTTCGGCTTCGGCGGCACCAACGGCACCCTGATCCTGTCCAAGGTTCCAGCCTAGGCGATCAGGGCCTCCAGCCCCTCGCGCCAGGTCGGGTATCTGGGCCGCCAGCCCAGTTCGGCCTTGGCGCGTGCGTTCGAGAGGCGCTTGGAGTCATTGTAGAAGCGCCGCATGGCGTCCGACACCGACGGATCGTCCAGCGACACCTCGGGCGGCAGGGGCAGGCCGAGGCGCGTCGCCGCCCCCCTGATCACCACGTCCGCCGCCGCTGGCTCGTCGTCGGCCAGTGTGTAGGCGCGGCCGGGATGCGGGCGGGCCATGGAGGCGAAGAAGCCGGCCACGGCGTCCTCGACATGGATGCGGTTGAACACCTGGCCGGGCTTCTTCACCAGCCGGGCGCTGCCGTCGCGCAAGCGGTCGATCGGCGAACGGCCGGAACCGTAGATGGCGGGCAGACGGAAGATCTGCACCGTCAGACCCATGCCGCGCCCCGCGTCCAGCCAATCCTGTTCGGCGCGTACCCGGCGCGCGCCCTCGACGCTGGCGGCGTTCAGTTCGTCGTCCTCGAAGGCCCAGCCGCCAGCCCGGTCGCCGTAGACGGCGGTCGAGGAGACGTAACCGATCCAGTCGGGATAGGCCTGGGCGGCGCTGATCGCCGGGATCAGGGCTTTTAGGCCGGGGCAGCCGGCGCTGTCGGGGGCGGCGGTGATCAGGATGGCCGAGGCGCTGGCCACAGCGGCCTGCAAGGCGGCGGCGTCGGCCGGATCGACGGCGATGACGCCCGCCGCCGTCAGTTCCGCCCGCCGCGCCGGATCGCGGGAGGTGGCGAAGGCGCGACCGCCGCGTCGGATGGCTTCGCGCGCCGCCGCTAACCCCAGATAGCCGCCGCCGAAGACGAGCAAGGACAGGGCGGCGGGGGCAGGCTGGGTCATGGCGGTCCGGTCAGGCGGTCTTGGCGACGACGGGGGCGGCGTCCGTCCCCTGGAACTGCAGCGCCTGGGCGCGCTTGCCGTTCCAACTGGAGACGCAGGGGATCCTGGCGTGGTCGGCGCGGTCGGCGTAGCGGCGGGCGATGTCGGTGACGTCGGCCATCAGACCCTCGGCCAGGGTGATCGGCTTCAGGCCCAGGTCGCGGAACTGGTCATTGGCGACGACCAGTTCGTTCTCGTCGGCTTCCTGACGCGGGTTGGGCACGTTGTGGACCTTGGCCCCGGTCATCTCGGCCACCATGGCGGCCAGATCGCGGACGCGGCGGCTCTCGGTCATCTGATTGAGGATCTTGACGCGGTCGCCCGATTTCGGCGGGTTCTTCAGCGCCAGTTCGACGCAGCGCACCGTGTCCTGAATGTGGATGAAGGCGCGGGTCTGACCGCCCGAGCCGTGCACCGTCAGCGGATAGCCGACCGCCGCCTGCATCAGGAAGCGGTTCAGCACCGTGCCGTAGTCGCCGTCATAGTCGAAACGGTTGATCAGGCGCTCGTCCTGCTTTGTCTCCTCGGTCTGGGCGCCCCAGACGATGCCCTGGTGCAGGTCGGTGATACGCAGGCCGTCGTTGCGGGCATAGAACTGGAACAGCAGGGCGTCCTGCGTCTTGGTCATGTGATAGATGCTGCCCGGATTGGGCGGGAACAGGATTTCCTGCTCGGTGGGGCCGTGGTCGGTGTCCACCGTGACCTTCAGATAGCCCTCGGGGATGCGCAGGCCCGCCGTGGTGTAGCCATAGACCCCCATGGTCCCCAGGTGGGCCAGGTGAACGTCGCGCCCGCTCTCGACGATGGCCGCCAGCAGGTGGTGGGTGGCGTTGATATTGTTGTCGACGGTGTAGAGCTTGTGCCGCGCCGACTTCATCGAATAGGGGGCGGCCCGCTGCTCGGCGAAGTGGACGACGCTGTCGGGGGCCCAGTCCTTGATGAGGGCGACCAGACGGTCGAATTCCTTGCCGACCGTCAGGTTGACGAAGTCGATGGAGCGTCCGCTGACCTCCTTCCACGCGGCGATACGCTCGCCCATGGTGCGGATCGGGGTCAGGGACTGGACCTCCAGCTCATTGTCGATGTTGCGGCGGCTGAGGTTGTCGACGATCAGCACCTCCCAGCCGCGCGCCGACAGGTGCAGGGCCGTGGGCCAGCCGCAGAAGCCGTCGCCGCCCAGGATCATCACGCGCATCAGTCGAACCCTCGTATCAACGTCCTGTAATGCCTAGCCGAACGCGCGCGGGGGTGAAAGCGCGGCGCTTGGGCGCGGACCGGCGGCGGGCGGAAAAACAGAGTCCAAAGAGTCCAATCGGTCTGAAATTCAGTGATGGGGATCAGGGAGATGGCCATGCTCAAGGGAGCTTGGAGCGAGGCGAAGGGGCGGCGCGTTTGGAGGGGGGCGGCGTGGCGCAAGGCCGCTGATTTTCAGGGATTGGCGGGCCTTGATGTGAAGGCGGCCGCGCTTCTTCGTTCCGGTTCGTCGTTCTATCGGCTCAGGGCCATCAGGATCAGCGGATAGGGGCGGCCCGCGTCGTCGGTCTCGGCGCGGCCCACGGCTCGGAAGCCCAGGCGTTCGTAGAAGGCGCGGGCGCCGGGGTTATCCTCATTGACGCTGAGACGCCGGGCGCCCCGCGACAGGGCGTGATCGACCAACCGCCGGCCGATGCCGGAACGGTGCAGGCGCGGGTCCACGAACAGGGCCGCCAGCTCGTCGCCGGACAGGCCGAGAAAGGCGACCGGCGCCCCGTCCTGGTCGCAGGCCCAGAGGTTAGGGTCGCCGCTGTTCAGCCAGGCGGCGACGTCGATCTCGATGGCGTCCACCGCATCGGGCGTCAGGAAAGGGTGCGTCGCCTCGACCGCGCGCCGCCAGACGGCGGTCAGGGACGTGGCGTCAGCCGGCGTCGCCGGTCGGATCACAACAGGCTTTCGAGCGCCGCGCGGGCGGCGTCCTTCAGATCGGGGCGTTTCAGGGCCAGGGCGAGGTTGGCGCGCAGCAGGCCGATCTTGTCGCCGCAGTCGTGGGTCACGCCTTCGTATTCGTAGGCGGTGAAGGTCTGGGTCTTCATCAGCCGGTCCATGGCGTCGGTCAGCTGGATCTCGCCGCCCGCGCCGCTTTCCTGGGTCTCCAGCAGGTCGAAGATTTCCGGCTGCAGGATGTAGCGGCCCGAGATCGACATGTTGGACGGGGCCGTGCCCTGTTTCGGCTTCTCGACCATGCCCTTCATGGCGAAGCGGCGGCCGTCGCGGCTGGACGGATCGACGATGCCGTACTTGTGGGTTTCGGATTCCGGCACGGCCTCGACGCCGATGACGTTGCCGCCGACCTGGGCGTAGAGGTCCGCCAGCTGCTTCAGGGCGCCCGGCTGCGAATCCACGATGACGTCGGGCAGGATGACGGCGAAGGGTTCGTGACCGATGATGTCGCGGGCGCACCAGACGGCGTGACCCAGACCCTTGGGCTGCATCTGGCGGGTGAAGCTCATCTCGCCGGCGGTGGCCAGTTCGGCGTTCATGGCCGCCAGGATCTCGGTCTTGCCCTTGGCCGCCAGTTGGGCCTCCAGCTCGATCTGGTGGTCGAAATAGTCCTCAATGGCCTGCTTGGCGCGGCCGGTGACGAAGACGATGTGTTCGATCCCCGCCTCACGCGCCTCTTCGACGATGTAGGACAGGATCGGCCGGTCGACGACGTTCAGCAGCTCCTTCGGCGTGGTCTTGGTGCCGGGCAGGACGCGGGTGCCCAGGCCGGCCACGGGGAGAACCGCCTTGCGAAGGCGCGCGGGGGAAGTCGTCATCAGTCGTCCTGAAACAGCCGTTAGCCGGCCTTCATAGGCGGAAATCGTGACGGTTCCAAACGGATGCCCCCGCGCGGGACGGGTCACTCCACCGTCACCGACTTGGCCAGGTTGCGGGGCTGGTCGACGTCCGTGCCCTTCTGGACGGCGGTGTAATAGGCCAGCAGTTGCACAGGCACGGCGTAGACCAGGGGCGCGATCAGCGGGTGGCAGTCGGGGGCGTCGACGCGGCGGATGCCGGCGCCGTGCGGGGCGGGCGCGCTCGCCGGGGCGATCATGACCACAGGGCCGCCGCGCGCGGCGACTTCCTGCAGGTTGGACGCGGTCTTCTCATAGACCTCGTCCAGCGGGGCCAGGGCGATGATCGGGGTCTTTTCGTCCACCAGGGCGATCGGCCCGTGCTTCAGCTCGCCGGCGGCGTAGCCCTCGGCGTGGATGTAGCTGATCTCCTTCAGCTTCAGCGCGCCCTCCATGGCCAGGGGGAACATGGCACCCCGGCCCAGGAAGAGGACGTCGGTCGCCTTGGCCAGGTCGTGGGCGATGGCGCGGATCTGGCCGTCCATCTGCAGGGCTTCGGCGATCAGGCGAGGGGCCTCGAACAGGGCCTTGACCAGTTCCGCCTCGCGCGTCGCATCGATCTTGCCGCGCGCCACGCCTGCAGCGACGGCCAGCGCCAGCAGGGCCGAAACCTGGGCGGTGAAGGCCTTGGTCGAGGCGACGCCGATCTCAGGCCCGGCGTGGGTCGGCCACAGGACATCGGCCTCGCGCGCCATGGAGGAGGTGTGGACGTTGACGACGGCGGCGGTCTTGAGCCCCTGCGCCTTGCACCAGGTCAGGCTGGCCAGGGTGTCGGCGGTCTCGCCTGACTGGCTGACGGCCACGGCCACCGTGCCGGGCGTCAGGGCCGGGGAGCGGTAGCGGAACTCGGACGCGATCTCGACGTCGCAGGGCAGGCCCGCATACTTCTCGAAGGCGTATTTGCCGATCTGACCGGCGTAGAAGGCGGTGCCGCAGGCGATGATCTGGATGCGATCGACGGCGGCGAAGTCCACGCTTTGCGGCTTGGCCGCGCCCGTCACCAGGTCGAGGTATTCCGACAGGGTGTGCTGGACGCTGTCCGGCTGCTCGTGGACTTCCTTTTCCATGAAGTGGCGATAGGCGCCCTTCTCGACCATGGCCGAGGAGGCCGAAACCTGGACCACGGGGCGGTCGGCGGGATGGCCGGAGGCGTCGAACATGCGCGCGCCCGAGCGGGTCATGGCGACGTAGTCGCCCTCTTCCAGATAGGAGATCTTCTGAGTGAAGGGGCCGACGGCCAGGGCGTCCGAGCCCAGGTACATCTCGCCCTCGCCCCAGCCGACGACCAGGGGACTGCCGCGACGGGCGCCGAGGATCAGGTCGTCCTCGCCTTCGATCAGGACGGCCAGGGCATAGGCGCCTGTCAGACGGTCCAGGGTCGCCTTGAAGGCGTCGAGCGGGGTCAGGCCCGCCGCCAGCTTGTGATCCAGCAGGTGGGCCACGACCTCGGTGTCGGTCTGGCTCTCGAAGACGCGGCCCTCGGCCTCCAGCTCGGCCTTCAGCTCGGCGAAGTTCTCGATGATGCCGTTGTGGACCAGGCAGACGCGGCCGGCCTTGTGCGGGTGGGCGTTGGCCGTGGTCGGGGCGCCGTGGGTGGCCCAGCGGGTGTGGCCGATGCCGATGGTCCCGCTGAGGGGCTCGGCGGCCAGAACGGCTTCCAGCTCGCGGATCTTGCCCTTGGCGCGGCGGCGTTCGATGCGGCCGTCCACGACGGCGGCGATGCCGGCGGAATCATAGCCGCGGTATTCCAGACGCTTCAGGCTGTCGATCAGACGAGGAACGACGGCGCCTGCGCCCGTGATGCCGATGATGCCGCACATAGGATCTGCTCCGGTGAAGGGGCCGGGCGGTCGCGCTTTGCGCGAGGCCGCCGTAAGAGGTAAGCGAGAGGGTTCCGCCCATCCCGCCCTTTGAGTTTCGTCTAGGGGAAGCTTGGACCGGCGACATCAAAAAATGGGTTTCGGAAGGTTTCTTTGCAAACCCGACGAGCCGCCAGCGAAGGACGACGCCCTTGGGCGAGAGAAAATACTTCGGCACCGACGGCATTCGCGGCCGGGCCAACACCCATCCGATGACGGCCGAGGTCGCGCTGCGCGTGGGTCTGGCGGCGGGCAAGCTGTTCCGCACCGACGATGATCGTCGCCATCTGGTGGTGATCGGCAAGGACACGCGGCTGTCCGGCTACATGATCGAGCCGGCCCTGGTGGCGGGCCTGGCCAGCGTGGGCATGGACGTGCGCACCTTTGGTCCCCTGCCGACGCCGGGCGTGGCCATGATGACGCGCTCCATGCGCGCCGATCTGGGCATCATGATCTCGGCTTCGCATAACGACTATGCGGATAACGGCATCAAGCTGTTCGGCCCGGACGGCTACAAGCTGTCGGACGAGATCGAGTTGAAGATCGAAGCCATGATGGACGAGGGCCTGGATCAGGACCTGGCCCCCGCCAACAAGCTGGGCCGGGTCAAGCGCATCGACGACGCCCCGCCGCGCTATATCGAGATCGCCAAATCGGCCTTCCCCAAGCGGCTCAGTCTCAAGGGTCTGCGGATCGCCATCGATTGCGCCAACGGCGCCGGCTACCGCGTGGCGCCGACCACCCTTTATGAACTGGGGGCCGAGGTCTTCCCTGTCGGCGTCGAGCCGAACGGCCTGAACATCAACGCCGAGTGCGGCTCGACCCACCCCGAGGCCGTGTCCGAGGCGGTCAAACGCTATCGCTGCGACATCGGCATCGCCCTGGACGGCGACGCTGACCGGGTCATCATCTGCGACGAGAAGGGCCATGTGGTCGACGGCGATCAGATCATGGCCCTGATCGGCCTGGACTGGGCCAAACGCGGCCGCCTGAACGGCAAGGGGGTGGTGGCCACCGTCATGTCCAACCTGGGTCTGGAGCGGAAGCTGCAAGCCGAGGGTCTGACGCTGGAGCGGACCAAGGTCGGCGACCGCTATGTCATGGAGCGGATGCGCGCCGGCGGCTTCAACATCGGCGGCGAGCAGTCGGGCCACATCATCCTGAAGGACCACGCCACGACCGGCGACGGCCTGATGGCGGCGCTGCAGGTGCTGGCGGTTCTGGTTGAGCAGGGCGTGCCGATGAGCGAACTGGCGCGCCAGTTCGAGCCGGTGCCGCAGCTGCTGCAGAACGTCCGCTACACCGCCGGCAAGCCGCTGGAAGACGCCAAGGTCAAGGCCGCCATGGCCGAGGCGGAAGCCGCGCTGAACGGTTCGGGCCGCCTGCTGGTGCGTCCGTCCGGCACCGAGAAACTGATCCGCGTCATGGCCGAGGGCGACGACGAGGCCCTGGTCAAGCGCGTGGTCTCCGACGTCTCGGCGGCGGTGAAGGCGGCGGGCCAGTAGGGGTTCGGCGGGCGCCGCGTAGGGCGCCCGCCGACTGCCTCAGATCGCGGCCAGGGCCTGTTGCAGGTCGGCCCACAGGTCCTCGACGTTCTCGATTCCGACCGACAGCCGCACCAGGTTGTCGCCGATGCCGCTGCGCGCCTTGGCCTCGGGCGTATAGTCCGAGTGGGTCATGCTGGACGGGTGGGAGGCCAGGCTCTCGGCCCCGCCCAGGCTGACCGCCAGCTTGAACAGCCGCAGGGCGTTCAGCATGCGGAAGGCCTCGGCCTCGCCGCCGGGCAGCTCCAGCGAGAAGGTCGAGCCCGAACCCTTGCACTGGGCCGTGAAGATGGCCTGTTGCTCGGGCGAGGCGTCCGGGCCGCCGGCGGTCAGGACGGCGCTGACGCGCGGATCGGCGCGCAGGCGTTCGGCCAGGATCAGGGCGTTTTCCTGGGCCCGCTCCATGCGGATGTGCAGGGTCTCCAGGCTGCGTAGCAGCAGCCAGGCCGTGTGCGGATCGGTGTTGGTGCCGCAGATGGTTCGCATCTCGCCGACCCGCGCCATCAGCTCGGCGGCGCCCATGCAGCCGCCCGCGATCAGGTCGGAGTGGCCGCCGACATACTTGGTCAGGGAATAGAGGACCAGGTCCGCCCCAAGCTCCAGCGGGCTCTGCCACAGGGGGCCGAGGAAGGTGTTGTCCACGGCCACGATCGGACGTTCGGCCTGATCCACAGCTTTCGCTCCGGCGACGGCGCGGGCGATGTCGACCAGCTGGTTGGTGGGGTTGGCGGGGGTTTCCAGATAGACGGCGGCCAGGCGTCCGCCCGTCGTCTTCGCCTGAGCCGCAGCCGCGATCATGGCGGCGTCCAGGGCGTCGGCGCCCTCGGCGGCGGGGACGCTGATCGCCTTGACGCCGTAGCGGGGCAGGATGCGGTCGAACAGGTATTCGGTGCCGCCATAGGCCGGGGCCGTATAGAGGATGACGTCGCCGGGCCTCACCATCGCCAGCATGGCGGTCGAGATGGCGGCCATGCCGGTCGAGAAGACCAGGGCCTTGTCGGCCTTGTCCCAGACCGCCAGGCGGTCCTCGAGGATCTCGAGGTTGGGGTTGTTGATCCGCGAATAGATCAGGCCGAGCGCCTCGTCCGGGTCGCGCTGGCGCAGGCCGTAGGCGACCTCGAAGAAGCGCTTGCCGTCTTCGGCCGACTTGAAGACGAAGGTGGACGACTGGAACAGGGGCGCCTTGATCGCCCCCTCCGACAGGGCCGGATCATAGCCGTAGCCCATCATCAGGGTTTCAGGCGCAAGCGTACGGTCCCCAAGGACGCGGGTGCGGTGACGGTTCATTTTTTTGTTTCCTCTCCTGACCCGGTGATAGCCGACCCAGGAAGGGCCCGCCAGCCGCCGGATCGTTGAGAGGAAGTCGTGGATTGGTGGAAGTTTCGACCGCCAGGGGACGGGTTGCGTCAGGCCGTCAGGTGGGTGGTCAGGGCCTCGATGCGCTGGCGGATGTCGGGCACGGCGATGGTCTCCCAGAAGGCGGCGCGGGCGGGCGGGCCGAGGACATAGAGAACAGGGTCCGGCTTTCCGTCGGCGTGGAGGACGCGCCCGGCGTCGTCGAGATCGAGCCCGAGACGCGTGGCGGCCAGACGGGCGCGGCACTCGGCGATCAGGCCGGCGGTCAGGGGGGCGGTCGTCGCGTCGTGGCCGGGGCCGGTGCAGTCGATCAGCCAGGGCGCGGACAGGGTCTGGGGACCATCACGCGTGGAGAGATGCAGGACGGCGAACTTGGTGGAGGCCTCGACGTTGCGGATGCGGCCGGTGCGGACGGTCAGGCGGCGCTCAGCGATCAGGCGGTCCAGTTCGGCGGCGATCTCGGGGGCGATGCGGTGGCGATGGACATCCCACCAGGGGCGCAGGTGGCGCAGGAAGCGGGACCGTTCGGCCTCGCTCGCCGCGCGCCACAGCTTCAGGGTGATGGGGCGATAGCCCTCCATGACCCGTCGCCAGCCGTGGGCCTCGGCCAGTCGCCGTGCTGTCGCCAGTCGGATGGAAAGCGGCCCGCTGAGGGCCTCGGGCGGCAGGTCGATCGGCGCGTCGTGATGTTGGCCGTGGGCGCGGGGCAGGAGGCCGCGACGCGAGACCGCCGTCGCCC
Organism: Brevundimonas pondensis; assembly: GCF_017487345.1. Classification (NCBI taxonomy): domain Bacteria; kingdom Pseudomonadati; phylum Pseudomonadota; class Alphaproteobacteria; order Caulobacterales; family Caulobacteraceae; genus Brevundimonas; species Brevundimonas pondensis. The sequence continues at coordinate 3,527,951 of NZ_CP062006.1, forward strand.
GACCGCGCCAGCCCTGGCTGGAAAGCGTCAGCAGGACATCGACCATGGTCAGGCCTGCGCCGAGGATCAGGATGTCGTCGCCGGGCCGGACGGGCGTCAGGGCGTCGGGCGTCCAGGGGGTGGCGATGATGCGCCCGTCTTCGCCGGTCGGGGTGGTGCGCGGCGCCGGGTTGCCGGTGGCCAGGACCACGGCGCGACCCTCAACCCGCTCTCCCGTGGACAGGATGGCGGAGCGCCCTTCGACGGCGATGACGGCACCGGATAGGCGTCGGATCAGACCGGGATGCGCCGTCTCGGTCGTGGTCAGTCGATCACGGACATAGAGGCCGTAGAGGCGACGCGGGGCGAAGCCGTCGGGATCGGCCTGATCGGGATGATGCGCCGCCAGCCAGTCGATGAAGTCGTCGGGGCGGTCGGCCACGGCGCCCATCCGTCCGGCGCGGACGTTCAGCCGATGGGCGTCATTGGTCGTGGAGTAGGCGACGCCGGGACCGAAGGCGTCGCCGCGTTCGATCAGGATCGACGCCTGTCCGCGTTCGGCCAGCCGGGCCGCCAGCATGGCGCCCGAAAAGCCGCCGCCGACGATGACCACAGGCAGGAGGGAGGCGTCGTTCATTCTTGCACCTCGCCCGCGCCTGCGGCTCGCGTCAATCCGGATCAGATTTCCTGATTGAAGGCGCCGATCTCGGGGTGGGCGGCCAGGCGCGGCTTCACCTCCTTGCGGAAGAGGTCGCGCATGTCGTCGGCGGAGCGCATGCTCTCGACCACCACCACCAGTTCCGGCTTGTTGCTGGAGGCGCGGACCAGGACCCAGGAGCCGTCCTCGAGGTGGACGCGCACGCCGTTGACGGTGATGGCCTCGACGATCTTGCGGCCGAGGATCGAGCCGCCGCTGGCCGCCAGCTCCTCGTATTCCTTCACGATTTTCGCCAGGACGTCGTACTTCAGCTCGTCGTCGCAGTGCGGCGACATGGTCAGGCTGGTCCAGGCGTCGGGCAGGGCGGATTTCAGTTTCGACAGCGACTTGCCGGGGTTGCGGTCCAGCATGGCCAGGACCGCGCCGGCGGCGACCAGGCCGTCGTCATAGCCGTGGCCCAGATCGCCCGACAGGAAGAAGTGGCCCGACTTTTCGAACCCGGCCAGGGCGCCCAGTTCGGCGGTCTTGCGCTTGATGTAGGAGTGGCCGGTCTTCCAGTAGACGGTCTCGGCGCCATTGGCCTTGAGCACTTCGTCGGTCTTGTAGAGGCCGGTCGATTTCACATCGACGACGAAGGTGGCGTTCGGGTGGATGGCCGACAGGTCGCGGGCCAGCATCAGGCCGATCTTGTCGGCGAAGATCTCCTCGCCCGTGTCGTCCACCACGCCGCAGCGGTCGCCGTCGCCGTCAAAGCCGAGGGCCAGGTCGGCGCCGGTTTCCTTCACCTTTTCAGCCATCGCCACCAGCATGACGTGGTCTTCCGGGTTCGGATTGTATTTGGGGAAGGTCCAGTCGAGGTCGGTGTCCATCTCGATCACCTCGGCCCCCATCAGGCGCAGGGCCTCGGGCGCAAAGGCGCCGGCGGTGCCGTTGCCGCAGGCGGCGACCACCTTGAGCGGACGGGTCAGCTGCACCTTGGACGCCACGTCCTTGATGTAGGTCTCGCGGAAGCCCTCGACCCGCTCGACGCGGCCGCCGGGACGGGCCACACCCTCGCCGTTCAGGACGATCTCCTTCAGGCGACCGATCTCGTCGGGGCCGAAGGTCAGCGGCGCCTGAGCGCCCATCTTCACCCCGGTCCAGCCGTTCTCGTTATGGCTGGCCGTGACCATGGCCACGCAGGGGCAGTCGAGCGCGAACTGGGCGTAGTAGGCCATGGGCGACAGGGCCAGGCCGATGTCGACCACCTCCATGCCGCCCTCCAGCAGGCCCAGGATAAGGGCCTGCTTGACCGACAGGGAGTAGGAACGGAAGTCATGGCCCACGGCGATGCGGGGGCGCACGCCGATCTCGTGGGCATAAGTGGCCAGACCCAGGCCCAGGGCCTGGATGCCCAGCAGGTTGATCTCTTTTTCCAGAATCCAGCGCGCGTCGTACTCGCGGAAGCCCGTCGGCTTGACCAGCGGAAGGGTTTCGTACGCCGCCGTATTGGGGCGGATGTCCTGGCGCGGTTTCAACATGAGTCTTCCTGAGCATAGGCGATGGGCGAGGATGAACCCTCCGCGCCCTAGCGTCGCGGTATAGCGGCCGTCCCCCGAGAGGCCAACAACGCGCCGCGACGGTTCGGGCTGCATGCCGCTTTCCCGCATCGTGAAACTTGACCGCCCCCGCGTCCACGGCCTAGGCGAAGGACGACGTTACGGAGACGCCCATGCCCCGCCTGATCCTGCTGCGCCACGGCCAGAGCCAGTGGAACCTGGAAAACCGCTTCACCGGCTGGGTCGACGTCGACCTGACCGCCGAGGGCGAGGCCCAGGCGCGTCGCGGCGGCGAACTGATCGCCGAGGCCGGCTTCAAGCCCGCCGTCATGTTCACCTCGGTGCTGACGCGGGCCAAGCGCACCGGCGCCCTGGCGCTGGATTCGGCGGGTCTGAAAGATGTGCCGGTGGTCGAGGACTGGCGCCTGAACGAGCGTCACTACGGTGGTCTGACGGGCCTGGACAAGGCCGAGACGGCGGCCAAGCACGGCGAGGATCAGGTCAAGGTCTGGCGCCGCAGCTATGACGTGCCGCCGCCGCCGCTGGCCCCGGGGGGCGAGTTCGATTTCGACGCCGACCCTCGCTACGCTGGCAAGCCCATCCCGGACACCGAGAGCCTGAAGACCACCCTGGACCGGGTCCAGCCCTATTGGGACGCCGAGATCGCCCCGCGCCTGAAGGCGGGCGAGGACGTGCTGATCGCCGCCCACGGCAATTCGCTGCGGGCGATCGTCAAACTGTTGTTCGCCGTGCCGGACGACCAGATCGTGGGCGTCGAGATTCCCACCGGCAATCCGCTGGAGATTGATCTGGACGCGGACCTGAAGCCGGTCGCCGCCCGCTATCTGGACGAAAGCCGGGCGCAAACCTTGCCGGTGATTGCGTGAGCAGCGCGTCCGGCAAGGACGACGCCGTCCATATGCGCCGCGCCATTGACTTGGCGCTGGCCAGCATGGGCGAGACCTGGCCCAATCCGGCCGTCGGCTGCGTCCTGGTCAAGGACGGGGTCGTGCTGGCCGAGGCCGCCACCGCGCCGGGCGGACGCCCTCACGCCGAGGAGCAGGCCGTGCCCGCCGCCGGCGAGGCCGTGAAGGGCGCGACCGCCTATGTCACGCTGGAACCCTGCGGCGCGCGCTCGTCGGGCCGCAAGTCCTGCGCCCACTTCCTGGCCGAGGCCGGGGTCGAGCGGGTGGTGATCGCCGCCCTGGACCCCTCGCCCTTCGCCTCGGGGCGGGGCACGGAGCGCCTGCGCCAGTCGGGCCTGACGGTCGAGACGGGCCTGCTGTCCGAAGACGCTGCTGTTCTTAGCGAAGGCTTCCTGCATCGTCTGGAGACCGGACGGCCCATGGTCCGCATCAGCGAGGACGGCAAGGGTTTCGACGGCCGCTTCGTCGCCGCCCCGCGCGCCGATCTGACGACCGAGCTGAACCGGCTGGGCGAGGCGGGCTACACCCGGCTCTGGACCAATGAGGGCGACCTGGCCGAGGCCTTGCGCGACCAGGGCCTGCTGACCGAACAGGGCGACTGAAACCCCAGTTTCCGCAAAGCTTCCTTAATGGCCGTAAGCCATGTTGGCGGCATGAGCGACGTCGCCGATCCTGTCCGCAAGAAACTGACCCAGGCCGAGGTCGACCTGATCTGCGCCAAGCATGACCGCCTGTGGCAGGCCAAGCCTGGCGGCGCGCGCGCGGTCTTCGCCTGGATGGATCTGTCAGGACTGACGCTGCGGGGGCGCAACCTGGCCGATGCCGACTTCGCCGCCGCGCGTTTGCACAACTGCGACCTGTCCGGGGCCAAGCTGGACAACGCCAACTTCTTCGGCGCGGACATGCAGGACATCAACCTGACCGACGCCAGCCTGCGCCGCGCGGACCTGCGCGGCGCCTGCCTGCGCGGGGCCGACCTGTCGGGCGCCGACCTGTTCGAGGCCGACCTGCGCGAAGGCACGATCGCGGCGGCCGACGGCAAGCTGGGTTTTCGCGTCATCGAGGCCCAGAAGCGCGGCGACACCCAGGCCCAGGGCGCCAGCCTGGTCGGGGCCAACCTGCAACGCTCGCGCATGACCGGGATGGTGGCCGTCGCCGCCGACTTCACGGATGCGGTCATGAAGGACTGCAAGCTGGTGCGGGCCAATCTGAAGCAGGCAAATTTCACCGGCGCCGATCTGGCCGGGGCCGACCTGTCGGGCGCCGACCTGTCGGGCGCGGATCTGACCGACGCTATCCTGGTCGGGGTCAAGGCCGCCATGTGGCGCACCGACGGGGCCAATATGGAAGGGACCCTGACCGACAACCGTCCCGCGGGCGAACCGGTCAGCCGCATGCCCGCCGCCGAGATGCTGCGCGAGCACGCCCAATGGTGTGAGACGGGCGGGGCCGAGGGCCAGCCCTCGGTCTTCGACGGGGTCGACCTGCGCCCGCTGGAATCCATCCGCGGACTGAACCTGACGGCCCTGTCGGCCAAGGGGGCGGTCTTCTACGGCCTGGACATGGAGGGCGTGCAGCTTCAGGGCGCGCAACTGGAGGGCGCCGACCTGCGCTCGGCCAATTTACGCCGGGCCGACCTGCGCGGCGCGCGGCTGGGCCGGGCCAAGCTGAACGGATCGGACTTGCGCGAGGCCCAGCTGGGACCCTTGATGCTGGGGCCGGAGCGGTTGTTGCCCGCTGACCTGTCGGGGGCTGTCCTGCGCGGAGCGGACCTGTCAGGCGCCGACCTGCGCCGGGCGGTGCTTGTGGGGGCCGACCTGAGCCGGGCGGTGCTTCACGGAGCTCAGGTCAGGCAGGCGGACCTCACCGGCGCCCAGACGGGCGGCGCGCGCGGGCTGGATCTGGCGGATCTGAAGGCGGCCTAGGCGTCTGTCTTGCCCGCTCATCCCCCGCCTCCGCGGGGCTGGAAAAGGCGCGAAAAAGGGGCGACGCGAACGCCGCCCCTTCTCAGTTACTCTAGCGACAGCCGCGTTCAGGCAGCTTTCTTCGCCTTGTCCGACTTGCCGGCGGTTTCACCCTCGATCAGGGTCTTGCCGGTCGCGATCTCGATGCGGCGCGGCTTGAGGGCCTCGGGCAGTTCGCGTTGCAGGTCGATGGTCAGAAGGCCGTTCGACAGGTCGGCGCCCTTGACCACCACATAGTCGGCGAGCTGGAAGCGGCGCTCGAAGTCGCGCTCGGCCAGGCCGCGATGCAGATAGGTCTTTTGCGGGGCGCTGTCGTCGTTGGCGGCCTTCTTGCCGGTGACGGTCAGAGAGTTTTCCTTGGCTTCGATGTTCAACTCGTCGGGCGTGAAGCCGGCGACGGCGATCTCGATGCGGTAGGCGTTCTCGCCGGTCGTCTCGATGTTGTAGGGGGGCCAGCCGTTTTCCTGGCTGGAGCGCGCGGCGCTTTCCAGCTGACGGGCCAGACGGTCGAAGCCGACGGCGGAACGGTACAGCGGCGAGAAATCATAGGTACGCATGGGTCATCCTTCTGACGTTCAGCAAGGTTGAGCCGCCCGGCGATTGGGGCCCCGGACGGCGGAGGGTGTCAGTCCCAGCGGTCCGAAATCGGCCCCGTCAGGTCTGGAGAGCCCGGGATCGGCGCTCTCGGATGAAGAGGTAGGCGCGTATTTTCGCGCCGCAAGGGGCGCCGGACGATCCGCAGGGGCGCGCGAAATCGTCGCTTGACCCCATACGCGCCTTGCCGAGGCCGCGAAGCGCCGTATTGGGTTACGGATTGTTTCATTCAGGAACGACCGGAGCCCCCATGCGACCTCTCGTCCTTGCCGCCCTTCTGGCGTCCGCCCTCGCCTCTCCCGGCCTTGCCCAGACTGTTCCGCCGGACGCTCCGGCCCTGCCGCATCGCCAGGGCCTGTCGATGGAGATGCCCCAGGTCCAGGAAGATGCGGCCCTGCAGGCCGCCATCGCCTCGACGACGCGGCCCGAGGCCGATCGCGCTCGCGACGGCCAGCGCCATCCGTTCGAGACCCTGACCTTCTGGGGGCTTCAGCCCGGTCTGACCGTGGTTGAGATTGAGCCGGGCCGCGCCGGATGGTGGCGCAATATCCTGGAGCCCTATGCGACGGCGACCGGGGGCCGCTATGTCGCCGTCGGCCGGCCGACCGAGAGCATGGGCGTGGAGGACGGATCGGCGGATATGGTCGTGGTGGCCCGCGCCTTCCACAACTGGTCCCGTGACGGCCGCACGGACCCCTATCTGGCGGCCTTCTTCAAGGCTTTGAAGCCGGGCGGCGTCCTGGCGGTGGAGCAGCACCGCAGCGTCGATGGTCTGAACGTCGCCGATGTCGCTTCGACCGGCTATGTTCCGGAAAGCTATGTCATTCATGCCGCGCGCAGCGCCGGCTTTGAACTGGAGGCGCGCAGCGAGCTGAACGCCAATCCGAAGGATGATCGCGATCATCCGTTCGGCGTCTGGACCCTGGCGCCCACCCGCACCTCCGAACGGGACGGGCGCGCGTTGACGGTCGAGGAGCGGGCCGCGCTCGATGCGGTGGGCGAGAGCGACCGCATGACCCTGCGTTTCCGCAAGCCGGAGGCCGCGAACTGATGGCCTTTGGGGTTTTGACGCTGGCGCAGAAGCGCCTTAAGCCCAAGGGCGTGGTCCGAACGGCGAAAGGAGGCGCGCATGTCTGAGCGATCGACGCGACGCGCGGTTCTGGCCGGAGCCTGTATGGCCGCCTTTGCCGGTTTGGCCGCCTGCGGCAAGAAGGAAGACAAGGCGGCGCCGCAGGCCCCCGCCGCGCCCGCCGGTCCCCCGGAAGGCTCGCTGGAGTGGGCGGTCGCCGGTCCCTGGCGGTCCGCGAACGACAAGGCGCGCGACGTCTGGCGTCATCCGGTCGAGACCCTGCGCTTCTTCGGTCTGCAACCCAGGATGACGGTTGTCGATTTCTGGCCCGGCAGCGGCTGGTTCATCGACATCCTGGCGCCCTATCTGAACAAGGGCGGCGGAACCCTCTATCTGGCGGGCTTTGCTGAAGGTCCGGCCGCCGACCCGGCTCAGATCGCCATCAACAACACTTTGAAGGCACGGCTGGAGGGCGACAAGAAGCTCTATGGCCAGGTTCAGTTCAGCGCCTTCGGCGCCGGCACGGGGCCGGTGGCGCCGGCCGGGACCGCCGATCTGGTTCTGTTCATGCGCTACATCCATGCCTGGATGGCGGCTGGAATCGCCGAGAAGGCCTTCGCCGACGCCTATGCGGCCCTGCGCCCCGGCGGCGTCCTGGGCGTCGAGCAGCATCGGTTGCAGCCGGACGAGGATCAGGACCCCGCGGCGGCCAACGGCTATGTCCAGGAAGCCTTCGTCAAGCAGTTGGCCGCCGAGGCCGGCTTCGTCTTTGTCGAGGCGTCCGAGATCAACGCCAACCCCAAGGACACCAAGGACCATCCCTTCGGCGCCGACACCCTGGCCCCCACGCGCCTGACCGCGCCGATGGGGCAGCCCGCCGACCCGGCCTTTGACCGCACCAAATATGACGCGATCGGCGAGAGCGATCGCATGACCTTGAAGTTCAGGAAACCCGAGTGAACCGCGCCACCGCCTTCGCCGCCCATGCGCCCCTGATGGGGGTTCCCGGCGCCGCCTCGCCCCCCGGCGGAGAGGGCGACTGGTTCCGCGGCGCGGGCGGGCTTCGCCTGCGAGCGGCCCTGTGGACGCCCTCGGCCCTGCAGGCCAGGACGCCGCGCGGCACGGTGGTGCTCAGCCCTGGCCGCACCGAACCGATCGAGAAGTATTTCGAGGTCATCGGCAACTTCCTGGCGCGCGGTTTCTGCGTCCTGGCCCATGATTGGCGCGGTCAGGGCCTGTCGGCGCGGCTGTTGCCCGACCGACTGCGCGGCCACGCTCGCGCCGTCGAGGAGTTCCTGGACGACTACGCCCGCTTGCTGGACGCCTATGAGGCCAAGGCGCCCAAGCCCTGGATCATGGTCGGCCATTCGATGGGGGGCTGTCTGAACCTGCTGTCGCTGGAGGCGGGCGAAAGCCGTTTCGCCGGCGCTGTCCTGTCCAGCCCCATGCTGCGCATCAAGACCGGCAAGCGGTCGATGTGGTCGGTCAAGCTGGCGGTGCGCTGGAACCTGCGTCACGGCAAGGCGGGCGACTATGTGCTGGATAATCCGGACGATCCCTTCGACCATACGTTCGAGACCGACGGCCTGACGTCGGATCAGCACCGCTATGACCTGTGGCGTCAGCAACTTTACGCCTGCCCGCATCTGGCCATCGGCGGCCCGACCTGGGGCTGGCTGGCCTTCGCCCTGGACGCGGGCGAGCGCGCCTTGAAGCCGCGGGCGCTGAAGTCGGTCAAGATCCCGGTCTGCGTCGTCCAGGCTGGCGAGGACGACAAGGTCTGGAAACAGACCAACCGCTGGGCGGCGCGTCGTCTGGGGCGGGGTCGCTATGTCGAGGTTCCCGGCGCTCTGCATGAAGTGATCATGGAGGCGGACCCGCTGCGTGGCGTCTTTCTCGACGAGTTCGACGCCCTGGCCGGCTATGTCGCTCCGGCCGAAGGTCAGGCGGCGACGCCCGCGCCCGAGAAAAGCTAGGCCAGGTTCAGAACGGACAGGGCCTGATCGGTCAGGGCGGCGTCGCCGACGGCCAGGATGCGGCCGTCGCCGTCGGGCGCCTGGCCAGACCAGCCGGTGACGCGGCCTCCAGCGGCCTCGATGATTGGTTTGAGCGCCGACCAGTCCCAGACTTTCAACTCCGTTTCGGCCACGAGGTCGATGCGGCCCGCCGCCACCATGGCGTAGGCGTAGGCGTCGCAGCCCAGGCGGGCCAGCTGGGCCGAGGCGCGCAGACGCGTCCAGGCTTCGCGATCGGGGCCGATGAAGATGTCGGGGTCGGTGGTGGCGATCAGGGCCTCGGACAGGGCGGGGCAGGCGCGCGTTTTCAGCGGGGTTTCGCTTCCGGCGCGCAGGAGGCGGGCGCCCGAGGGGCCGCCGAGGAAGATCTCGTCCAGGTAGGGCTGGCCGATGGCGCCGATCACCGGAGCGTCTTCGTGGCGCAGGGCGATCAGGGTGGTCCACAGGGGCAGGCCGGCGATGAAGGCGCGGGTGCCGTCGATGGGGTCCAGCACCCAGACATGGTCGGCGTCGGGCCGATCTTCGCCGTACTCTTCGCCGATGACGCCGTGATCGGGATAGCGCACGGCGATCAGGCGGCGAATCGCGGCCTCGGCGGCGCGATCGGCCTCGGTGACGGGGTCGAAGGCGCCGGGCCCGGCCTTGTTCTCCTGGGCGAACTCGCCGCGGAAGAAGGGCAGGGCCGTGCGTGCGGCCTCATGCGACAGCTCGACGGCGAAGGCTTCCAGTTCGGTCATGACGGGCTGATACACCGCCCGATCCAGCGGCGCGAGAGCGATGGCCTCAGGCGGCCTTGCTGGGAGGCAGTTCTTCGCCGTGGGCGAAGGCTTCGCGGCTTGCCGTCGGATGCTCGCCGATCTCGCCCAGGCCGTCGTAGAAGTAGCTGATCGGGGTTCCCAGGGCTTCAGCCAGCTCCCACAGACGCGCCGCGGAGATACGGTTGGCGCCGCACTCGTATTTCTGGATCTGCTGGAAACGCACGCCGACCTGTCCGGCCAATTGTTGCTGGGTCAGGCCCAGCAGACGACGACGGCGACGCAGGCGGCGGCCCAGATGAAGATCTATGTCGGCGGCCATCGCGGCCCCTCCCTCTCGTCTCGGTCATGCTGTGCCGGATCGGCACGGCTGGACCGTTTCGCCGCAAGGGCCATGCCGATTTCGCCTGAAACGCGAATGGTGAAGCTTGTTGGCCGGGGCAGGCAACCGGAGCGGGCGCGAGGCATTATGGTCAAGGCATCACGCCATTTCATGGGAGGGACTGAATGAGCGGGTTTGGATTCATCGCCTGGATCATCATCGGCATTGTCGCCGGATGGCTGGCGGAAAAGATCATGAAGCGCAGCCACGGCCTGCTGACCAATCTGATCGTCGGCGTCATCGGCGCCCTGATCGGCGGCTTCCTGGCCAATAATCTTCTGGGGATCGACGCCTCGGGCAACTGGATCGTGGGCATCATCGTCGCCACCGTGGGCGCCGTGGTCCTGTTGTTCCTGCTGGGCCTGGTGAAAAAGAAGGCCTGACGGCGCTCGATAGAGATATGCAAAAGGGGCGGTCCAAGGGACCGCCCCTTTCTTTATGCCTGCTGACCGATCAGGTGTTCGGTTCGTCCGCCGGCGGCTGGGCCGGTTCCGCGGCGTCCGCGGCGTCAGCCGGCGGGGTGGCTTCGGCCGGAGCCTCGCCGCCGATCGGGGCGGCGGCCTGGAAGTCCGACAGGCTGGCGTTGACGACGATGGCGTCGCCGTCCTGGCGGATGCCGGCCACCGGGACCGGACGGACCGAACCGTCGGCGCCGCGCACGGTCAGTTCCTGGCCCGAGGCGCCGTTCTGGGCGCCGACCAGCTTGCCGAGCTCCGATCCGTCGGCGCTCTTGACCGTGGCGCCGGGCGTCAGGGTCAGGCTCTGGGGTTGGGCGGGGGCCGCCTCAGCCTGGGCCGGTTCGGGCGTCTGCGGCGTCGTGACGTCCTGGGCGAAGGCCGGGGCGGCGATGAGGAAGGCGCCGGCGATGCCGGTCAGCAGGGCGGTCTTGCGGATCATCAAATCTCTCCGGGTGAGCGAGTCTGGCGCTCGCGAAAAGGTGAACTCGCTGGATTTCAGATTGTTTCAGGCGCCTAGAAATGACCTTTTCAGCGCCCCAAACGGCCGATTCCTGCTCTATGAAGATCGACTGGCCCGAAAGGACCTCGAGAGGACGAATGACGACGACGAAACGACCCGGCGGCCTGGGACGCATTCTTCAGCGACTGGGGGGGCTGGCCTATGAGCTGACGCCCCAGATCTTCGCCGTGGCGTCGTTCGCCCTGGGCGCCGTCATGTTGTTGTCGGCGGCGACGCCCGCCTTCAGCGGGCGGCTGCAGGCCCTGGACCGGATTTCCGCGCCCATCCTGATCGACCTGTCGCACTTCGCCGCCAGCGTGACCGGCTTCCTGTTGCTGCTGGTTTCGGCGGGTCTGTGGCGACGCCGCCGGGGCGCCTATTACGCCGCCCTGTTCGGCCTGATGCTGGGCGCGGTCTTTTCACTGATGAAGGGCCTGGACTGGGAGGAGGCGGCGGAGCTGACCCTGGCCGCCGCCCTTCTGCTGCCGTGTCGGGCCGCCTTCAACCGCCGCTCGCGCCTGGGCGAACCTTTGGGGCCGGGCTGGCTGCTGATGCTGGGGGCGGCGGTGCTGGCCATGCTGTGGCTTGGCTTCTTCGCCTACCGCGATACGGCCTATACCGACGAGCTATGGTGGACCTTCCTGACCGACAAGCAGGCCTCGGGCTTCCTGCGGGCGGGCGCCGTCCTGGCCATCCTGACCCTGGCGGTGGCGGTGCGCTCCCTGCTGACGGCGCCCGGCGCCCGCAGTCACGGCCCGGCCGGCCCCGCCGAGATTGAACGCGCCCGCTACGCCCTGTTGGAGGCCGACACGGCGACGCCTGAGGCCGGCCTGGCTCTGCTGGGCGACAAGGCGCTGATGTTCAGCCCCTCGGGGCGCAGCTTTATCGCCTATCGCGTGCGCGGACGGCGCTGGATCGCCATGGGCGAACCGGCGGGTCTGAAAGAAGAACGGCTGGAGCTGCTGTGGGCCTTCGCCGAGGAGGCGGACAGCTATGGCGGGACGCCGGTCTTCTATTCGGTCGGCGAAGGGATGCTGGCGGACCTGGCCACCCTGGGGCTGGCCGTGCGCAAGGTGGGCGAGGCCGCGGTGATCGACGCCGAGCATTTCTCGACCGAGGGCAAGGGCAAGCAGAACCTGCGGACCGCCGTGAACCGGGCCGAGCGTGAAGGCGCGACCTTCGAGGTCCTGGCTCCCGGCGCCGTCCGGCCGCTGGAGGCCGAACTGCGGGCGGTGTCGGACGCCTGGCTGGATCACCACAACGGGTCGGAAAAGGCCTTCTCCCTTGGGCGGTTCGATATCGATTATCTGGATCGTTCCCCGGTCGCCGTGGTCTGGGAGGAGGGGCGTATCGTCGCCTTCGCCAACCTGCTGGTGGGGGCGAACGGCGAGGAGGCCATGATCGATCTGATGCGCCATGACCCGGACGGACCGCATGGCGTCATGGACTATCTGTTCACCCGCACCGCCCAGTGGGCGCGAGCCGAGGGCTTCAGGCGCTTCGACCTGGGGATGGCGCCCTTGTCGGGGCTGGAGGACCGGCGTCTGGCTCCGGTCTTCGCCCGTGTCGGCGCCCTGGTGTTCGAGGAAGGCGGGGCGGTCTACGGTTTTCAGGGGCTGAGAGCCTACAAGGGCAAGTTCGGGCCGGTCTGGAGGCCCAAGTTCATCGCCGCGTCGACCACGACCCCGTTGGCGCTCGCGCTGCTGGACGTGGCCCTGCTGACCAGCGGCGGCTGGCTGGGGCTGCTGGGGCTGAAGAAGTAGGAGCTGTCTCCCTCTCCCATCGGGAGAGGGAGACAAGCGGTGGCCCCAACAAAAAAGGCGACCCCTGAGGGTCGCCTTCTTCATTTGATCCGGTCGTCAGCCTCAGTCCGGCTTGACGCGCTTCTTGCGGAACGAGGGGTTCAGCACCTGCTTGCGCAGACGGATCGACTTGGGCGTGACTTCGACCAGTTCGTCCTCTTCGATGTAGGCGATGGCCTGTTCCAGCGACATCTGGCGCGGCGGGGTCAGGCGTACGGCCTCGTCCTTGCCGGCGGCGCGGACGTTGGTCAGTTGCTTGCCCTTGATCGGGTTGACGTCCAGGTCGTCCCAGCGGCTGTTTTCGCCGATGATCATGCCCTGATAGGTCTTCTCGCCGGCGCCGACGAACATGATGCCGCGGTCTTCCAGGTTCCACAGGGCGAAGGCGGCGGTTTCACCGTCCGAGTTCGAGATCAGCACGCCCTTCAGGCGGCCGTCGATGGCGCCCTTGTGCGGCTCGTAGTGGCTGAAGACGCGGTTCAGAACGCCCGAACCGCGCGTGTCGGTCAGGAACTCGCCCTGATAGCCGATCAACGAACGCGACGGGCACTTCAGCTGGATGCGCGTCTTGCCGGCGCCCGAGGGACCCATGTCGGTCATTTCGGCCTTACGGGCCGACAGCTTCTCGATGACGATGCCCGAGAACTCGTCGTCGACGTCGACCATGACGTCTTCGATCGGCTCCAGCTTCTCGCCGTTCTCGCCGGTCTGGAAGACCACGCGCGGACGCGAGATGGAAACCTCGAAGCCTTCGCGGCGCATGTTCTCGATCAGAACGCCCAGCTGCAGTTCGCCGCGGCCGGCGACTTCATAGGCGTCGCCGCCTTCTGTCGTGGTCACGCGGATGGCGACGTTGGCTTCGGCTTCCTTCAGCAGGCGGTCACGGATGACGCGCGACTGGACCTTGTCGCCTTCGCGGCCGGCCAGGGGGCTGTCGTTGACCGAGACGGTCATCGAGATGGTCGGCGGGTCGATCGGCTGGGCGTCCAGCGGCTCGGTGACCTCCATGGCGCACAGGGTGTCGGCCACGGTGGCCTTGGACATGCCGGCGATGGCGACGATGTCGCCCGCTTCCGAACCCTCGTCCAGCGGCTGGCGCTTCAGGCCGCGGAAGGCCAGGACCTTGGTGATGCGGCCGCGCTCGATTTCCTTGCCGTCGCGGTCCAGGGCGTGGATGGCCATGCCGGGCACAGCCTTGCCGCTCTCGATACGGCCGGTCAGCAGGCGGCCCAGGAAGGGATCGCTTTCGATCAGCACGTCCAGCATGCGGAAGGGCTTGTCGCGGTTGGCCTGGACGGCGGGAGGCGGCACGTGGTCGACGATCAGGTCGAACAGCGGGGCCAGGTTGTCGTTGGGCTGGTTCAGGTCCAGCGTCGCCCAACCCGAACGGCCCGAGGCGTAGATATGCGGGAAGTCCAGCTGCTCGTCCGTGGCGCCGATGGCGGCGAACAGGTCGAAGGTCTCGTTGTGGACGCGGTCCGGATCGGCGTGGGCGCGGTCGACCTTGTTGATGCAGAGGATGGGACGCAGGCCCATCTTCAGCGCCTTGGTCAGCACGAACTTGGTCTGGGGCATGACGCCCTCTTCGGCGTCGACCAGGATGACGCAGCCGTCCACCATGCCCAGGATGCGTTCGACTTCGCCGCCGAAGTCGGCGTGGCCGGGGGTGTCGATGATGTTGATGCGGGTTTCGCCAGCCTTGCCGTTCCAGAGCACCGAGGTGCACTTGGCCAGGATGGTGATGCCGCGTTCTTTTTCCTGATCGTTGGAGTCCATCGCCCGTTCGGTCGTGGCCTCATTGGCTCGGAAGACGCCGGACTGGGCCAGCAGCTGATCGACCAGGGTCGTCTTGCCGTGGTCAACGTGGGCGATGATAGCGACGTTACGAAGGTTCATTTCGGGCTCGGGCGGACTGTGTTCGGCCACGGAAGTCCGGGCCGCTGCAAGATGCGGAAAGCGGGAAGGAAGCGGCGCCTCTTACAGCCCTATCGTCCGAAAGACCAGCGGGGCGGTTCGATTGTGCGTCAGGCGGGTAAAATGAGCACGATCGTCGCCAGCGCAAGAGCGCCGATCAGAAGGGCCGACAGGGCGGCCACGGCGGCCACGCGCGGGCCGGCGCGGGCCACGGCGCGCGGGTCCACCATCAGGCCCAGGGCGGCCATGGCGACCAGGGTCATGGCGGTGACCCCGGCCTGAAGCGGCGGCAGGACCACTTCGGGGATCAGGCCGGCCGAGCGCAGCCCCATCAGGACCAGGAAGACGAGGATGAACCAGGGCGCCATGTGGTGCAGCCTGGGCCGCCTGGCGCCTTCCACCTTGCCGGAACGCATCAGGCCGAGCACCAGGCATACCGGCCCCAGCATCAGGACGCGGACCAGTTTGACGATCGCGCCGGTCTGGACGGCCAGCAACCCTGCGGGAGCGGCGGCGGCCAGGACCTGAGGCACGGCGTAGACGGTCAGACCGGCCAGGACGCCGACCTTTACAGCGTCAAAGCCCATCAGCGCCCCGACGACGGGGACCAGCAGGACCACGGCGATGCCCAGGACGGCGGTGAAGCCGATGGCGGCGGCCACGTCCTCGCCCTCGGCCTCGATGACCGGGGCCACGGCGGCGATGGCCGAGTTGCCGCAGATGGCGTTGCCGCAGGCGACCAGCAGGGCCATGGCGGGCGGCAGGCCGAAGGCGCGGCCGAGCGCATAGCCGCCAATGATGGCCAGAACGACCACGCCGACGATGGCCAGCAGCAGGACGGGGCCGAGCGCCATGACGGCGGCGCCGGATACGGTGGCGCCCAGCAGGGCGACGGCCACCTCCAGCAGGGTCTTGGCGCTGAACTGCACGCCCGGCGTCCAGACACTGGAAGGCGTCCAGAACAGACGCAGCCCCGCCCCCATCAGGATGGCGATGACCAGGCCCTCGACCCAGGGATGGCCGAACAGCGAGGTCTCGATCAGTTGCAGGCCGAAGGCGGCCGCGCCGATGCCCGCGCTCAGCACGACGCCCGGCAGCAGCCGCGCGAAGCCGCGCAGAGGGGCGTGCAGCGGGCCGGTCAGGCTGTGGGCATGGTCGGAATGGTGGGCGGTCGTCATGACGGCGCATCATCTGCTCCGTCATCTGATCGTTCCAACGGATAGTTCTGGATTTAACAATCGATAAAAGCGATTGATTGTCCATGACCCTGGAACAGCTCCGTATATTCGTCGCCGTGGCCGAGCGCCTGCACATGACTCGGGCGGCCGAGGCGCTGAACCTGACCCAGTCGGCGGTCAGCGCGGCGGTGGCGGCGTTGGAGGCGCGGCACGGGACCCTGCTGTTCGACCGGGTCGGCCGGGGCCTGGCGCTGAACGCTGCGGGCGCGGCCTTCCTGCCCGAGGCCCGCGCGGTGTTGGCCCAGGCCGAGGCGGCGGAGCAGGCGCTGGATGATCTGGCCGGCTTGAAGCGCGGCTCGGTGCGGCTGTTCGCCAGCCAGACCATCGCCGCCTACTGGCTGCCGCCGCGCATGGCGGCCTTTGCGCGGGCCCATCCCGAGATCCAGCTGCACCTGTCGATCGGCAATACGCACCGGGTGGTCGAGGCGGTGCTGGCGGGGGAGGCGGAACTGGGTCTGATCGAGGGGGCGTTCGAGGCTTCAAGGGTCGAGAAGGTGCGGATCGACGCCGATCGGCTGGTCGTGGTCGCGGCGCCGGGGCATCTGCTGGCGGGGCGGGCGGAACCGCTGTCGGCGGCGGAGCTGAAGGCGCTGGACTGGGTTCTGCGGGAAGAGGGGTCGGGCACCCGCAGCGAGTTCGAGGCGGCCTTGCCGCGCGGCGTCGCGGCGGGACTGCGGGCCGTTCTGACCCTGCCGTCCAACGAGGCCATCCTGTCGGCGGTGGCGGCGGGCGGGCTGGTCACGGCGATCTCGGAACTGGCCGCCCAGCCTCTGATCGAGGCGGGGCGGCTGGTTCGTCTGCCGCTCGATCTGCCCGAGCGGCCGTTTCATCTGCTGCGCCACCGCGAACGGCGGCCCAGCCGGGCGGCGGAAGCTTTCGCCTCCGCGCTTTAGGGATTCTAGACCTTGGCCGAGCGGCTGCGGATCCAGGAATAGAGAGCGAAGGTCAGGATCGCGAAAGCGACCAGACCGGCCCACATGGCGGGCCAGGCCGCATCCTTGGGCAGCAGGGCGAAGGGGGCTTCGTTCTTGCTGCTGACGATGACGGCGGCGGTGAAGACGCCGAACAGGCTTTCGCCCACGATCAGACCCGAGGCGAGCAGGACGCCCATGCGACGACCGACCTCGGCGAAGCGGGTCGTGGCGATCCATTTTTCATAGGCCCAGCCGCAGACGGCGCCGACGACCAGCATGGTGGTGACGGCGGCCGGCAGATAGACGCCGATGCCGGCGGCCAGAGGCGGCAGCTTGACCTTGTCCTTGGTGGCGCGGCGCAGCACGACGTCGAGGATGATGACGCCGACGCCGACCAGGGCGCCGATCCCGATCAGGTCCCAGCGCAGCTGGCCGCTGATGACGCCCTTGGCCAAGGCCGAGATCAGGGTGGCCTGGGGCGCGGCCAGGGTCTGCGAGCCCTCGACGATGGCGGGCGGGCCGCCTTCGAAGCCGAAGGCCTGGTTCATCATGTCGAGCACGAAGGGGATGACCAGGGCGCCGGCGACGACGCCGACCAGCAGGGCCGTCTGCTGACGCCAGGGGGTGGCCTCGACCAGCTGGCCGGTCTTGAGGTCCTGCAGGTTGTCGTTGGAGATGACGGCCACGGCGAAGACCACGGCGGTGACGATCAGGGCGAAGGCGATGATCGAGGGATCGGCGGGCACGCCGGCGACGGCCATGACGCCCAGCATCAGCAGGGAGGCGATGATGATGGCCAGGATGCCGACGCCCGAGACGGGGCTGTTGGACGAGCCGATCAGACCGGCCATGTAGCCGCAGATGGCGGCCACGGCGAAGCCGATGACCACGACATAGATCAGGCCGCCGACGACCAACAGCGGGGTGGAGCCGGCCAGGGCCGTGCCCTGGGCGAAGACGGCCAGCAGGACGGCGATGCCGACCAGGGCGGCGACCGACAGCAGGCCGACGATCTTGATCGGGATGTCCTGTTCGGTGCGGTCCAGAACCTCGCCGTGGGCGCGCTTGGTCTGGGCGGCGATGGCCGAGGTCAGGCCGGCGACCAGGGGCGCGGCCAGCTTGGCCAGGGTCCACAGGGCGGCGACGCCGATGACGCCGGCGCCGATGAAGCGGACTTCCTTGGCCCAGACGGTCATGGCCAGCTCCTCGGCCGGGGCGCCGGCGGGCAGGCTGGCGGCGATCGAGGGTACGCCGTGGGCGGCGGCCCAGGCGATGAACTCGGGCGAGGTCAGGATGGGGACGAAGATCAGCCAGGCCAGGATCAGGCCGAACAGCTGGGTCAGGCCGACGGCCAGACCGATCAGGTGACCGGCGCCCAGAAGGGCGAACTGCATGGAGAAGCCGACGCCGGTGGCGCCGCCGCCAAGCGCGGCGGGCAGACGCAGGAAGGCGGTCGTTTCAGCCGCGAAGACGCGGGCTGAGGCGAGGAAGGCGAAGAAGGCCGAGGCGATGGCGCTGCCGATCACCACGAACAGGCCCGAACGGTTCTCGCGCACGGCCTCGGCGGATTCATCGGCGCCGGGCGAGCCGACCTTCAGAACCTCGGCGGCGGCGACGCCCTCGGGGTAGGGCAGGCCGCCCTGGACCACCAGGGTGCGGCGCAGCGGAATGGAGAAGGTCACGCCGAGCACGCCGCCGAGCACGCAGATGGCCACCGACTCCCAGAAGGGGAAGTTCATCCACCAGCCGATCATGACCAGGCCGGGCAGGACGAAGATGATCGAGCTCATGGCGCCGCCGACCGAGGCGACGGTCTGAACCGTCATGTTCTCCCAGATGGTCGAGCCCTTGAAGGCGCGCAGCAGGGCCATCGAAATGACCGCCGCCGGAATGGCCGAGGCGAAGGTCAGGCCGACCTTCAGGCCCAGATAGGTGTTGGCCGCCGTAAACACCGCCGCCAGCAAGCAGCCCAGGATCAGGGCGCGGATGGTCAGTTCGATGCGTTTGCCGGCGCCGGCGGGTTTGTCTGTCATGCGGGGTTCTTTCCGTTGTCGCGCCGGAGGTAAGCCGGAAAGCATGGCCGTGACAACGGGTCGCGCGTCAGGGGCGGGCGGAGAAGTCTCCTCCCTCCCCTTCATGGGGAGGGAGAGGGACTGCCTCTTCTCTCGTGCCGCGTCAGGCTCTACCTCTTCTCCCATGCCTGAATTACCCGAAGTCGAAACCGTGCGGCGTGGTCTGGAGCCGGTGCTGGAGGGCGCGCGGCTGTCGGCGGCGCGGCAGAACCGGCCGGACCTGCGTTTTCCTTTTCCCGAGCGCTTCGTCGAGCGGCTGGATGGGGCGACGGTGCTGCGGCTGGACCGACGGGCCAAGTATCTGCTGTTCCCGTTGTCGACCGGCGAGACCTGGGTGACCCATCTGGGCATGACCGGGCGGTTCACCCTGGAGGGCGTGGCGCCGGGGCGGTTCGAGACGGATGCGCCGATCGTCGGCAAGCATGAACATATGAGCCTGACGGCGGAGTGCGGCGAGGTGCTGACGCGGCTGGGCTATGCCGACGCGCGGCGGTTCGGCTTCATGGGGCTGATCCCGACCGAAGGCGTCGAGGGGCACGCCTGGTTTGCCGGTTTGGGGCCGGAGCCTCTGGGCAATGGATTTTCCGCCGGCCATCTGGCCGAAGTGTTCGCGGGCAAGGCGCAAAACATCAAGGTCAGCCTGCTGGACCAGAGGAATGTGGCGGGGCTGGGCAATATCTATGTGTGCGAGGCGCTCTATCGGGCGCGCATCTCGCCGCTGACGGCGGCGGGCAAGGTCAGCCGGCCCCGGCTGGAGCGGCTGGCGACCGAGGTCAGGAACGTCCTGGCCGACGCCATCGCGGCGGGCGGCTCGACGCTGAAGGACTTCGCCAACGTCGAGGGCGGCCAGGGCTATTTCCAGCATCGTTTCGACGTCTATGGCCGCGAGGGCGCGCCATGCCGAACGGAGGGCTGCGGCGGGATCATCAAGCGCATCGTTCAGGGCGGGCGCTCCACCTTCTTCTGTCCGGTCTGCCAGAAGAAATGATATGTCCGGTAAATCGGACGTGATGTAAAAAATTATAGACATGATGTCTGTGTCGTGCGACATCGCCTCATCGCTTGGGCTTTAATGAGGAGGCGGCAATGTCGTTCAGGGAAAAACTGTCGTGGGGCGTGCTGCTGACCACGTCTGCGGTGTGGGGCTTCTATTTCGTGCGGCTGGGCCTGAGGGCGGCCGACGGCCTGCTGACGCAGGATCTGGTGCTGTGGACCATGGGGGTCTGCATCGGCTTCAGCATCGCGGCTCAGGTGGGCTTTTCCATTCTGGCGGCGGTCAGCACCTCGAAGGCCGAGCGGGCCGTGGTCGACGAGCGCGAGCAGGGCGTATCGCTAAAGGCCAGCTACACGGCCTTCCTGACCATGAGCGGCACGCTGGGTGCGCTGTCGGCCTATGGCTACTCTTACGCCCTGCGTCATCCGGACATGCTGGGATCTGATCCTCTGGCGCCGGCTCTGTTGCTGGCGGCCAACGGTTTCATCTTCGCCCTGGCTCTGTCGGAGGTGGTGCGCCATGCGACCCTGATCACCCTGCTGCGCCGCGTCGGTTGAGGCCGCGACGGATAAGGAGCGCATCATGAGCTTTCGCGAGAAACATCTGTGGGTGGCCATCATCGCCGGGCTGGCGGTCTGGGGCGCCTATGCCTGGCGGTTCGGTGAGCGGGTGCTGGCCGGGGGCCTGAAGCAGGCCGACTTCGCCGCTGACATGGGCGGCCTGTTCATTCTGGGTCTGGTTGCGGTGGTGGTGCTGGAGGCCGGGTTGACGGCCCTGGCCATGCTGACGACCTCGAAGGCCGAGCGCCGGGCGCGGGACGAGCGCGAGGGGATGGCGACGCTGCAGGCCAGCCATGTCTCGCTGATGCTGCTGATCGGCCTGCTGGTCACGGTCTCGGCGGTCGCCTACGGCGTCGGCTTCTGGGGCGGCGTGAGGCCCGAGGGGCTGGCGCGGTGGATGATCCCCGGCAATGGGCTGGTGCTGGTCGCCAATGCGGTGCTGGGCTGCATCATGCTGTCGGAGCTGGCGCGCTGGGCCTTGTCGCTGGCCCTGCTGAAGCGGGGGCGGTGATGGGAAAGGCGCCGCCGCCTATCAGGAACCGCATCCGTGAACTGCGCTTTCACGCCCAGGAGATGACCCAGGCCGACCTCGCCGCGCGCATCGGCATGACGCGTCAGACCATCGTGGCCATGGAGCAGGGCAAGTACTCGCCCAGCCTGGAGGCCGCCTTCCGCATCGCCCAGGTCTTCGGTGTCGAGATCGGCGAGGTGTTCCAGTGGGAGGGCTGAGGCGCTAGACCTCCCCGCAAAGAGCATAGAGGAGCGCCTGATGGCCGACGCCTATTCCACCCTGCTGATCGAACGCCATGCCGACGGCTATGCGGTCGTCACCCTGAACCGGCCCGAGGCGCTGAACGCGCTGAACACTGCGCTGACCGGCGAGCTGGGCGATTTTCTGGAGAGCGTGGCCGACGATGACTCCGTCAGGTGCATCGTCCTGACCGGCTCGGTGAAGGCCTTCGCCGCCGGCGCCGACATCAAGGAGATGGCGGATCAGGCCTATGCCGACATGTATCGCGGCAACTTCTTCGCCCGCGCCCATGACCGGGTGGCCAGCTTCCGCAAGCCGATCATCGCGGCGGTGTCGGGCTATGCGCTCGGCGGCGGCTGCGAGCTGGCCATGCTGTGCGACTTCATCATCGCCTCGGAGACGGCCAAGTTCGGCCAGCCCGAGATCAACCTGGGCGTGGCGCCCGGCATCGGCGGTTCGCAGCGCCTGACCCGCGCCGTGGGCAAGGCCAAGGCCATGGACATGTGCCTGACCGGACGGATGATGGATGCCGCAGAGGCCGAGCGCGCCGGTCTGGTGTCGCGGGTGGTGGCGTCCGACGTCCTGCTGGACGAGGCGCGCACCGCCGCCGCCAAGATCGCCGGCCAGTCGATCCTGGCGGTCATGGCCAACAAGGAGCTGGTCAACGCCGCCTTCGAGACGACCCTGGCGCAAGGGGTGGTGTTCGAGCGCCGCCTGTTCCACTCCCTGTTCGCCTTCGAGGACCAGAAGGAGGGGATGGCGGCCTTCGTCGAGAAGCGCAAACCCGCCTTCACGGGGCGCTGAAACGAGGGCGCAAACCTAGGCCCTGATTCAATTCCGGCCGTGTCGCGTTGACCGGCCGGAGCCTTTCCGCTATAGCCGCCCGCTCTTGAGATTTCCTCGCCGTGGACGTGGGTTCGCGGCGTTTTCGTTCGAAGGTTTTTACCCGATGGCCAACAATGCAGGCGCCCGCAAGGCGATCCGCAAGATCGAAGCGCGGACCGAAGTGAACAAGGCCCGCCGTACGCGCGTTCGCACCTACCTGCGCAAGTTCCAGGAAGCCCTGACGGGCGGAGACGTCGAAGCCGCCAAGAGCGCCTTCATCACGGCTCAGTCGGAACTGATGCGCGCCGTGTCGAAGGGCGTGGTTCACAAGAACACCGGCTCGCGCAAGGTTTCGCGCCTGGCCGCCCAGCTGAAGAAGCTGTCGGCCGCCTGATTTAGGTGGCGTCGGGACGGGCTTTCACGCCTTTGTCAAACGACGTCATTTGATGGGTTCTGACTACCCGTAACCGGGTTGTCGCAAGAAAATCTAACGATTTCAACGGCGAGGAAGCGCAAGCTCCCTCGCCGTCTTGCTGTCCGCTCCTAAGTTACATGCGGAATTTTACGGAATCCGGCGTTAGGAAATGGGGCGAAATAGCCATTTTCCCAAGCGCTGCCGAGGTTTGCCGGAGTCAAACAATTTAAGTGCGAATCTCGACTCGAATCAGCGTTGATCTCCGCTCCGCTGTGCGTAAGTTCGAGGGGTAACGCACTTCCATCCAATCTGGATGAAGGCGAGGGAAATCAACGATTTCCCTCGGCGGGAGATGTCTGTCTGTGAGTACGACCCCACTCGCGAAGCCTGGCTTCGCGGGGCAGGAGAAGTCGTCCCGGATTGGACCGCTTCGAAGGGCGTTCGTTCGGTGGACTAAACTTAAACTCTGGCGGGTGTCTGAGAATGATCGGGGGCGCACTA